>JANPNF010000087.1:0-7324 GCA_031427315.1 Burkholderiales bacterium
CTGGCCACGCCCGCCACCGCCACCGACGTGGACTACGCCAGCATCGAAAGCGTGGTCGGCCACGAGTATTTCCACAACTGGACCGGCAACCGCATCACTTGTCGCGACTGGTTTCAGCTCAGCCTGAAGGAGGGCCTGACAGTCTTCCGCGACCAGGAATTCAGCATCGACATGGCGGGCAGCGAAAGCGCCCGCGCCGTCAAGCGCATCGAAGACGTGCGCCAGTTGCGGCAACTGCAGTTCCCCGAAGACGCGGGCCCGATGGCACACCCAGTGCGCCCCGACAGTTATCAGCAGATCAACAACTTCTACACCGCCACCGTCTACGAAAAAGGCGCCGAGGTCGTTCGCATGATGCAAACGCTGGTCGGCCGCGACGGCTTCGCACGCGGCATGACGCTGTACTTCGAGCGCCACGACGGCCAGGCCGTGACCTGCGACGATTTCGCACAAGCGATTGCCGACGCCAACCCCAACACCGAGCTGGCGCGGCAGCTGGCACCGTTCAAGCGCTGGTATTCACAAGTGGGCACCCCGCGCCTCACCGCCGCGGGGCACTTCGATGCGCAAGCACGCAGCTACACGCTGACCATCGAGCAGGCGCTGGCGCCGGGCCAGGAGACATTCGTCGTGCCGCTGGCGATGGGCTTGATCTCGCGCGCCGGCGCCGCCCTGCCCGTGCAGCTGGAAGGCGAGGCCGCTGCCACCCGCAGCCACCGCGTGCTGGTGCTGAACGCCGCCCACAGCCGCTATACCTTCACAGGCATCGACAGCGCCCCGGTGCCGTCGCTGCTGCGCGGTTTCTCGGCGCCGGTGATCCTGTCTGATGACCTGAGCGACGCCGATCTGCTGGTGCTGCTGCAACACGACAGCGACCCCTTCAGCCGCTGGGAAGCCGGGCAGCGCCTCGCACTCAATCGTCTGCTTACAGCCACCCACAACGGCGGCACGCTGACGCTCGATGACGGCTTCGTCGCCGCGATGCGCGACATCCTGCGCCACCCCACGCTCGACGCCGCCTTCAAGGACATGGTGCTCACGCTGCCCAGCGAAGCCTATGTGGCCGAGAAGCTCACCGTGGTCGATCCGCAGCACATCCACACCTCCCGCGAAGCAATGCGCGCGCAGATGGCTGCCGCGCTGCACAATGACTGGGCCTGGGCCTATGAGCAGCACCAGGTCGCCGGTGCCTACACGCCCGATCCGGTGTCGTCAGGCAAACGGTCACTCGCGAATCAGGCGCTGTCGATGTTGTGCCTCGATGCGGTTGCGCGCGGTGATGCGGTCTGGCCCGGCCGTGCCTTCCAGCGCTTCAAGGATGCCGCCCACATGACCGACCGCCTCGGCGCGTTGGCCGCCCTGGTCAACGCTCACACCGAGCTGGCCGCACCCGCGCTGGAGCGCTTCCACGCGATGTTCAAGGGCGAAGCCCTGGTCATCGACAAATGGTTCGCGCTGCAGGCCACCGCGCCTGAGGTCGATGGTCGGGTGTTCGCGCGGGCACAGCAGTTACTGAAGCACCCAGACTTTTCCATCCGCAACCCGAACCGCGCGCGCAGCCTGATCGCCTCGCTTTGCATGATGAACCCGGCGGCCTTTCACCGTGCCGATGCGGCGGGCTACCACTTCTGGGCCGACCGGGTGCTCGAACTCGATGCCGCGAACCCGCAACTGGCCGCGCGCATGGCCCGCATCATGGACCGCTGGAGCCGCCTGGCTGAGCCCTATCGCAGCGCGGCGCGCGAGGCCATCAGCCGCGTCGCGGCCCAGCCCGAGCTGTCGAGCGACGTGCGTGAAATCGTCTCTCGCGCCCTAGGGCAACACTGAATACCGCACCCACCTCCTCCCCTGAGGGACAGACAATGAACAAACGAGTCAGCCTGACGCAGTACCTGGTCGAGCAGCAACGCCAGCACGGCAACATCCCTGCTCAGCTGCGGCTGCTGATCGAGGTGGTGGCGCGCGCCTGCAAGCGCATCAGCATCAGCGTCAACAAGGGCGCACTCGGAGACGTGCTGGGCAGCGCCGACACCGAGAACGTGCAGGGCGAGGTGCAAAAAAAGCTCGACATCATCGCCAACGAGGTGCTGATCGAGGCCAATGAATGGGGCGGCCACCTGGCCGCGATGGCCAGCGAGGAGATGGAAGATGTCTACGTCGTGCCCAACCGCTTCCCGCAGGGCGAGTATCTGCTGCTGTTCGACCCGCTCGACGGTTCCAGCAACATCGATGTGAACGTCAGCATCGGCACCATCTTCTCGGTGCTCAAGCGCGACGACTCCGGCCGCCCGGTCAGCGAAGCCGACTTCTTGCAGCCGGGCCGCCAGCAAGCCGCGGCCGGCTACTGCGTCTACGGGCCGCAGACCACGCTGGTGCTGACCGTGGGCGACGGCGTCGCGATGTTCACGCTGGACCGCGAACAGGGGTCGTGGGTGCTGACGCAGGACGGCGTGCGGATCCCTGACGACACCCAGGAATTCGCCATCAACATGAGCAACCTGCGCCACTGGGCGCCGCCCATGCGCCGCTACATCGACGAGTGCCTGGCGGGCACCGACGGCGTGCGCGGCAAAAACTTCAACATGCGCTGGATCGCCAGCATGGTCGCCGATGTGCACCGCATCCTGACCCGCGGCGGCGTGTTCATCTACCCCTGGGACCAACGCGAGCCCGGCAAGGCCGGCAAGCTGCGGCTGATGTACGAGGCGAACCCGATGGGCTTCCTCGTCGAACAGGCGGGCGGCGCGGCCACCAACGGCCAGCAACGCATCCTCGACATCGCCCCCGACGCACTGCATCAGCGGGTGAGCGTGATGCTGGGCTCGAAGAACGAAGTCGAGCGGGTCACGCGCTATCACCAAGAGGCAGGCTGAACCCCGGTGGCACAAGGGCCGCCGCTATAATTGAGGGCTGCGCCGGTGTAGCTCAGTTGGTAGAGCAGCTCATTCGTAATGAGAAGGTCGAGGGTTCGATTCCTTTCTCCGGCACCAGTCAAATCCAGCGCTCAGCCTCGTTCGAAAAACGAGGCTTTGTCGTTTCTGACATCGCCGTCAGCGCATCATCGAGCTTCCAAATTGCAAGCACCCTCTGCCATGAACGACATCGACTCTTCCGACGACGACGACGACGCCCACGCCACGCTGCTCTACAACGTGGTGTACTGCAGCCGCGCGTCTGCGGACGTGGACGACGCGGCGGTGGCCCGCATCATCGGGACCTCGCAGCGCCGCAACCGCGAACGCAGCATCACTGGTTTGCTGGTCTTCGGCAGTGGCATCTTCTTTCAGTGGCTGGAAGGCCCGCGCGACGCCGTGACGCAGTTGATGGCAACGCTGAGAGTCGATCCACGCCATCAAGACGTGGTGGCGCTGAGCGAAACCGAAGAAATGCGCGAGCGGATGTTTTCCGATTGGGACATGGAACGCGTGTCGCCCGACGACATCCGCGGCGTGCTGGACGATGCACTCAGTTCGGCCGACGACCCGAAGAGCGCCGAGGTGCTGACGCTGCTGCTGGAACACCTCGATTCAGGGCAGCTGCGCGAACTCAGCTCGACCTGAGCGGCCGGTTGATGTGTGCCTCAGGCGTTGCCTTCGGGCAGCGCCGCGCGCGCCCCACGCGCCATGTTCACCTGCGTCAGCAACAGCAGGCCCCCGACGAAAAACACCGCCGTACACCCCATCGCCAGGCGCTGATTGCCGTCGGTCAGCCAGGTGATCAACCCGAAGGTGAGCGGGCCGACGACGGCGGAGGCCCGGGTAGCGAACGTCCACAGGCCAAAGAATTCGCCGCGACGGTCGCTCGGGCAGAACAATCCGGCCATCGCCCGCCCGGCCGATTGGCTCGATCCCATGCACAGGCCTGCGAGCAGCGCAGCGACCCAAAACAGCCCTGGCCCGGTGGCCAGCACGGCCAGCACCGTCATCCCTATCCAGCCCACCAGCGTGAGTGCCAGCGCGGGCTTGTGACCGATGCGGTCTTGCCAGTAGCCGAAAGCAAACGCACCAGTGGCCGCCGCGATGTTGACGACGAAGATGAGCAGCATGGTGTCGGCTTGCTTGAAACCGAGCGCCTGCTCGGCATACACCGCGGCCAGCGTGACGACCACGGCGATACCGGCCTGATAGCAGGCGCCGCAGGCGAGCAGCCAGCAGAAGTCGCGGTAGCGGCGCGCCTCGCGCCAGGTGTTGGCCAGCCGGGCCAGCGAGGCACCGACGCGGGTGCGGGTGCCAGTGCCGGTGCCCGACGACATCTGCGGCACCGCCCGCTCACGCAGCAGCGTGAAGGTGGACAGCGAGGCCAGCGCATAGATCACCGCCGTGATCGCCATCGTGACCGGCACGAAGGCGGTGGCCGGCTCATCACGCGCCTGCGCAGCCAGCACGTAAGCCAGGCTCAGGCCAAGTGCCAGCATGCCGCCCAGGTAGCCAAAGCTCCAGCCCCAGCCGGACACCCGGCCGAGTGCTTCGGGCCGCGCGAGTTCGGGCAGAAAGGCGGCGGTCAGCGATTCGCCGTACGAATACGCGACGTTCGACAGCACGATGGCCAGCACCGCCAGCCACAGATCACCCGGCCCAGCGCCCGCCAGTGCAAAGGTTCCCCCCACGCAGGCCACGGTGCAGCCGGCCAGCAGCCGCTTCTTACTGGCGCGCAGGTCGGCGTGTGCGCCAACCGCCGGCAGCGTGACCATCACGATCAGGCTCGACGCGGCAATCGCGAGCGTCCAGGCCAGCGTGCCCCAGGCCGCGCCTTGCGCGACGACGCTGACGAAATACGCGTTGAACACCGCTGTGAGCACGACGGTGGTGTAGCCCGAGTTGGCGAAGTCGTACATCGCCCAGCCGAACACCTCGCGCTTGCGCACGCCGTCGTTGAGCAAACGCTGAGAGAACAGATCCACCGGCGGCCTGGTGATGTCGAAAACTCAGCGATCTCAGCGGTCGTGGTCGCCCGTCGGCGACAGCGTGGCCAGCACCTTGTCGATGCGCTTGCCGTCGAGGTCGACCACCTCGAAACGCCAGCCTTCCCACTCGACGCTGTCGGTGGTGTGCGGCAGGCGGCCGAGCAGCAGCATGATCATGCCGGCCAGCGTGTTGTAGCGGCCACGGCCTTCTTCGGGCAGGTCTTTCAACTCGAGCCGGTCTTTCAATTCCGGCACCGGGATCAATCCATCGAACAGCCAGCTGCCGTCGTCGCGCCGCACGGCCCAGGCGTCGTCGCTCGGCGTGGTGAATTCGCCGGTAATGGCCTCGAACACATCGCGCACGGTGATCATGCCCTGCACCTCGCCGTACTCGTCGACGACGAACACCAGCTGCGCGCTCGACGCGCGGAATTGGTCGAGCAGCTCCATTCCCGACAGCGTTTCTGGCACGAACACCGCCGGCTGCAGGCGCTCGGTGATGTTGAGCGCCGCGCCGCCGATCGCCTGCTGCAGCAGACTTTGCGCCGACACTACACCGAGCACATCGTCGAGCCCGCCTCGGCACACCGGGTAACGCGAATGCTCGTCGGCGGCAATCACCTTCAACACCGCATCGGCCGGCGCCGCGGCTTCCAGCCACACGATTTCGCCGCGCGGAATCATCATCGAGCCGACCTGGCGGTCATCGAGGCGGAACACGTTGCGCACCATCTGGTGCTCCTGCGCCTCGATCACGCCGGCGTCCAACCCCTCTTCCAGACTGGCGGCGATTTCTTCTTCGGTCACGCTGCGGTTCGGGCCGCCGCGGATGCCCATCAGACTCAAGGTGCCCTCGGTGCAGAACGACAGCAGCATCACGAACGGCCGCGCTGCCATCGACAGCCAGTTCATCGGCTGCGCCACCAGCCGCGCGACCGATTCCGGGTACATCTGCCCCAGGCGCTTGGGCACCAGCTCGCCGAAGATGATGGTCAGGAAAGTGATCACTACCACCACCATCGCGGTGGCGGTGATCTCGGCGGCGCGGTCGTGCATCGTGAACGTGCGCTGAAGCCACAGCGCGAACGGCGTCGAGAACGCGGCGTCGCCGACGATGCCGTTGAGCACGCCGATCGAGGTGATGCCAATCTGCACGGTGGACAAGAACTTGGTCGGGTCGTCGTGCAATTCCATCGCCGCCATCGCGCCCGCATCGCCGGTTTCCACCATCACCTGCAGTCGCGCCTTGCGGCTGGCGGTGAGCGCCATCTCCGACATCGCGAACAAGGCATTCACCAGGATCAAAAAAGCCAGTAAGACGACGTCCATGCGGGGCGTGAGTAAAACGAATCGAACCAGCGTAGCAGAATCATTCGATGGTTTACCTCATTGGCGATGTGCAAGGCTGCTGCGGCGCGCTGCAAAGGCTGCTCGACACCCTGGATTTTTCGCCCTCGCGTGACCACGTGGTCGCACTCGGCGACCTGGTCAACCGCGGCCCCGACAGCCTGGGCACGCTGCGCCTGCTGCGTGGGCTGGGCAACGCCGCCACCTGCCTGCTCGGCAACCACGACCTGCACTTTCTGGCGGTGGCGCATGGCATCCGCAAGGCGCACCGCAGCGACACGCTGGAGGGCCTGCTGAACGCGCCGGATCGCGATGAATGGGTCGACTGGCTGCGCCAACGCCGCATGGCGTTGCACCAACACGGCTGGCTGATGGTGCATGCCGGCGTGCCACCGCAGTGGACGCTGGACACCACACTGCAGCTCGCCGCCGAAGTCGAACAGCAGCTGCGCGGGCAAGACCTGCACGCTTTCCTGACCACGATGTACGGCAACCAGCCCGACCGCTGGAGCGATGCGCTGCAAGGCGCCGACCGCTGGCGCTTCGCCATCAACGCACTGACCCGAACCCGCTTCGTGGCTGCTGACGGCACGCTCGATTTCCGCACCAAGGAAGGCGCTGGCAGCGCCCCGCCCGGCTTGGTGCCATGGTTCGAACACCCAGAGCGTCAGACGCACGGCGTACCGATGGCCTTCGGCCATTGGTCCACCCTCGGCCTGATCCAGCGGCCCGATCTGCTGGCACTCGACACCGGCTGCCTCTGGGGCGGCAAACTCAGCGCCGCCCGCATCGCGCCCGACGGCAGCACCGAGATCATCCAGATCGACTGCGAACAGGCGCAGCGCCCTGGCTGACAGCCGCTGGCAGCGCGATTGAGCCAAAACCGCCCGCCTACAATTCACACGTTGGAAGCGTGGCCGAGCGGTTTAAGGCTGCAGTCTTGAAAACTGCCGTGGGGGTAACCCCACCGTGAGTTCGAATCTCACCGCTTCCGCCATTTCACCCCTGAAGAGCTCGGTGTAATCGCACTCGTTGGGGGAGGGGCGTAACCCCTTCCCCCACGAGTGCGATTAC
>JANPNF010000088.1:0-19367 GCA_031427315.1 Burkholderiales bacterium
ACTTCATCGACATGACGCGCGAAGAGCATCAGGCGGCAGTGCTGGCCGAATTCAAGAAACAACTGGCGCGCGACCGCACCAAGGTCACGGTGAGCGGCTTCACGCAGCTGGGGCTGGTGGAGCTGACCCGCAAGCGCACCCGCGAGTCGCTGGCCCACATGCTGTGCGAGCCGTGCCCCACCTGCGAAGGCAAGGGCCAGGTGAAGACCGCGCGCAGCGTGTGCTACGACATCCTGCGCGAAATCTTGCGCGAGGCGAAGCAGTTCAACCCGAAGGAATTCCGCATCATCGCGACGCCAGCGGTTGTCGAAATGCTGCTCGACGAGGAAAGCCAGCACCTGGCCGGCCTCAGCGATTTCATCGGCAAGCCGATCTCGCTGCGCGCCGAGAACGCCGGGTCGCCGGAGCGGTATGACATTGTGTTGATGTAGCGCGGCAGTGGGTCAGGCGGTCGAACAGGTGCGGGTTGCCACGTCGGCAGTGCGCCGCTGGGCTGTGTGACTGATCAAGACTGAATGCGGACATCGGTGAGGTTTCCACTTAGGGACTGTTCTCAACCCATGGCATTCAGCCGACGTCGCCGCTTGACCGCCTCGAAGCAGTCACTCAATTCCTTCGTGAGCAGCGCCGCAAGTGACTCCTAGCGACCTCTCGAACGCCCGCTCGACCGATTGTTGAGGCGAGGCCTTGAACTTGACGCGGGAAGTGGACGCGAAAGTTGCCCGGCAACCTAAGCGAGACGCATGGGTCGATGACTCAACCGTAGCTCCAATTGAGCGCCCGTAAAGTTTGATGAACCGAAGCAGCCGCTGCCTACGCGGTCGCACCAGCCCTCGACAACAGCTCAGCCAACTCGTTGATGTCGACGGGCTTGGTCAGATGCGCATCAAATCCCGCTGCAGACGAGCGTTCTTTATCTAGCGGCTGGCCATATCCACTGACAGCAACGAGTATCGGCTGGCGCCCTTCCTGCGCTCGCAGACGACGCGCAAGCTCGTAGCCATCCATCACGGGCATGCCGATATCGACAAGGCACATGTCTGGCCGTTCACGCTTTACGAAATCTGGAACCCTACACGAGTCGTTTTCAACTACGGAGCAGTGGCCCATCGCGGTTACGAGCGCCGCTAACATTTCCGCGGCGTCCCTGTTGTCGTCAACGACAAGCACAGACAGGCCAGGGCTCGTTCGACCCGCAGCTTGTGGCGGTGCCTCTAGTCCAGCGCGTCCTATTGGGGAGGATTGCAGCAGCAGCCTTGGCAGGCTGATCGTGACCCGGCTGCCCTTGCCTTCGCCCTGACTTGCCGCATGCACCCGACCTTGGTGGAGTTCCACCAAGTGGCGCACCAACGCGAGGCCAACCCCAAGTCCGCCGCCGGCGCGCTCGGATGACCGTTCACCCTGGACGAACAGATCAAAGCAATGCTCAAGCAAGGTTGCCGACATCCCGATGCCTGTGTCGCTTACAGAGAGATGTATCTGCTCAGCGTCCACTTCGAGGTCAATGTTGATCTTCCCCCCGCACGGGGTGTACTTCGCTGCGTTATTCAGAAGGTTGGTCACCACCTGGACCAAGCGCTTCGGATCGGCCCACGCCAGCGCTGGCTTTGGGGGTGTGTTGGTGGTCAGCTTTTGCTCCATCGCGTCGAGCAACGGGCGAACCTGTTCGATGGCTTCTAGCACCGTCTGGCGCAGATCCACATCTTCTAATTGCAGATTCACCAGGCCACGGGTCACGCGCGAAACATCCAGCAGGTCGTCGACCAGACTTGTCATGTGCCGGACCTGTCGTCCGATGATTGCAATCGCCCGCTGCATCTGGACTGCGTCGGCGCCAGGCAGTTGGAGGATGTGCGCTGCGGCTGCAATGGGAGCCAACGGATTCCGGAGTTCATGGGCCAACATCGCTAGGAATTCGTCCTGACGGCGGGCTTCCTGCAACGCTTGCTCGCGTCGTATCCGATCTGTGACGTCGATTGTCACGCCGATGTGCCGCTCCCATTCACCGTCATCTCCGCGTTCGCTGCAAGCCATGCTTTCTACGTAGCGCAACTCACCGCCAGGCATGATCAAGCGGAAACTCTGTTGCACATAACCTGTGCCCGCCAAGCTTGCAGCAATCAGAGCCTTCACCTCGCTCAGATCGTCTGGGTGCATGCGCTCGAAATACTCTTCAGCAAACAGACCTTCGTCTGGAGTGAATCCGAAGATCTCCCGCATCCGTTCAGAGTGCATCACTCGGCCGGTCTTCATATTCCACTCAAAGGTTCCCAGGCGAGAAATTCGGAGCGCAGCGTCGATTTGCGCCCTGGTTTTCCGGAGCGATGCATTTGAGCGGCGCTGCTCCGTCACGTCTTCCGTGTGGTGAAGGAGGCAGGCGATCTCGCTTGACTGGTCAAAGATCGGCGCTGTTGTTGTGCTCCAGTAGCGCTCCTCTACGATGGGCATCCGATCCGGTTGTGCAACTTCGATGGGGTATCGGATTGTTACGGAATACGGCAGGCGGGTTTTGATTGTTCGCTCCAGCGCACAGCGCACAGCGCAGGGCGTTGTAGCCGCTGTCCTCGGGAAGATCAGGATTGGTGGGAAAAACGTCAAAGACCCGCTTGCCTTCAAGCTGCTCTCGGGTACGACCGACGGCTCGAATGAACGTTTGGTTGACAGCGATAAATGTTGGATCTGTCGAAGGACTGAATAGACACTGCGCCATCGGTTGGAGGTCGAAAATAGCTTGGAGGACGGAAGCTGACGGTGCCATGCTCTTGATAACCAAATGGTGTGTGGTTCGGTGCCTCTACGTGGGGTGGTGCCGTCTCAGACAGCCTACGCGCCGCGTCTGAGCCAGATCCACGCAGCAGCACTTATGTTGCCTATAGGGACACGAAGATTACAGTACCTGCGTTCCTGGCGGGCTTTGCGTCTCGCATTTGCATCCACTTATTAGCCTTGGCGCGGCATGTTTTAAGGAGCTCTTGTGGTGGCGCCAGTGCTCTGGTCATCGACACGCACCGGTTGTTGCGAATGAAAACTTCGACACCGAGCTCATCGTTCCAACGACTGGCGGAGTATTTTGAAATGCTCGCTTGCACGCATTAAGGCAGCGCTGATCGCTCCCATGCTGCCCTGGCGATAAACGTGAGGAACGTCAAGCGTCCAGTCGGTGGTCGTGCAATACGCCTTGCCGGCAGACGCCTGCCCCGCCCATGGCATTTTGAAATGTTTGGAAGCTGTCGGTCACCGGCGTCCGTTGCTGGCCGACGGCGGCCATTTGGTAGGTAAGGTTTGGCCGACACAGCTATCGCTGCAGACATTCCGCTCAATCTCTCCTGGCAATGATCGACGCTATGCGGGGGGGCGTGAACGGCTAGCGGATCATGACAGCGGGCGCCGATTCGGCATTTACGTAAACGGTTCGTGGCTACAACGGAACCGAACGGGGCGAGAACAGACGCATGAGTCATGGAAACTTGTTTTTCTCTAAAGAAAGTTGTGTTTTTCCCCTGTGCCCGCCCCCTCGCAGACCCAAAGCCACCTTCGGCATCCCTTTCCCGCACTGCTCGACAGTGCGGGCAACGTCCGTGTTTTGCGCCCCTTGGCCGCAGACAGGGCTCCGCATTCGGCGCTGCAGTTAGCCCCGTATTAAAGGGGTTCTGCGCCGGATCAGACCGGATGGCGCTCGATGAAGGCGGCTGCATGAATGCCCGGTCGCGCGTTCCAGCTTGATCGCGTCACTGCGACAATTGATCCGTTTCGAACGACAGCTTTCATAAGGCGACCATGAACCGCACGGAAGTACTGCAGCAACTGGCCGCGAGCAAGGCCGAGCTCCTCCATCGGTATTGGGTGACTCGTCTCGCGCTCTTCGGATCGGTCGTGCGTGATTCGGCGCGTGCCGACAGCGACGTGGACATCCTGGTCTCGTTCGACGGGCCGGCCACGTCGTCACGCTACTTCGGTGTGCAGTTCTTCCTCGAGGATTTGCTCGGGCGGCGGGTCGATCTGGTAACCGACAAGGCCTTGCGCCCTGAGTTGCGGCCCTACGTCGAGCGCGAGGCCGTGCATGTCTGACGGCGCGCGCGAGTGACGCTTCAATATCGACGACATGATCGCCTTCGCCGGGGAGGTGCTGGACTACACGGCGGGTTTGGACCAGACCGCCTTCCTTCGCTGAATCGGCCTCTGTATTGACATATTGGTGTCAAAACACCAATGCGAGGTCGAGTGAGCCGTCTGACCATTACCCTGTCTGAAGCCCGTTACCGGGCGTTGAAGGAAGCGTCTGCGCAGCGCGACAAAACCATCGGGCAATTGATTGATGAAAGCCTGGACTTCTATGGCATCAAGTCGCGCGAAGACGCACTCGAGCTGGTGCGTCGGGCACGGGCGCGCAGCTTGTTGACCAACGACCAGGCGCTGGTGGTGGCTCAGGAGCAGGTTCGGGCCGTGCGCCGCAAGCGGTGAGCGCCCTGCGATGAGCCGACCCGCGGTCATCGTCGATACCAACGTCGTCGTGGCCGGTTTGCTGACGCAAAGCGATGCGTCGCCCGTTGCCTGCGTGCTGGGCGGCATGCTGAGCGCTGCCTTTCCGTTTGTGATGTCCGAAACGCTGCTGGCCGAATACCGCGCCGTGCTCGTGTGGCCGCCTCTGCGCAAGCTGCATGGCCTGACGGTGGCCGAGGTGGAATTGGTGCTGACCGACATCGCGCAACGCGCGATCATGCGCAAGCCTGTTGCCGCGGTGCCTGCGCCCGATCCAGGCGATCAGTTGCTGTGGGAGTTGCTGGCTGCCCGCGATGATCTGCTGCTGGTCACTGGCGACAAGCTGCTGCTGCGTGACGCCGAGATGAGGGGCCGAGTGATCTCGCCGCTGGCGTTCGTGGCGACGCTATGAGCCCGCAGGTTGGCATGGCGAAACCTTGGTTGCGCTCGCGGTGGCTCCGAAGGCGCACACCGCCACAGAGTGGGACACTCATCACCGTGCACTGGCCGTTGTGTAGCCTGCCGCACGATTCGCCAGGACCGGCCCCGCCATGAACCTTTTTTCGCTGCTCGACCAGACCGCTTTGCGCTATCCCGACCAGGGCGCGGTGTACCAGGGCGTTGGGCAGCGTCTGACCTGGCGCGAGTTGCGCTCCCGCGCGTTGCAACTGGCAGCGGGCATCCGCCAGCGTTGCAAAGCGGGTGACCGCATCGCGCTGGTCAGCGAAAACCGCTGTGAATATGTCGAGTTGCTCTTCGGCGCCTGGGCCGCCGAAGCGACCATCGTGCCGGTCAACTTCAAGCTGAACACAAGGAAGTGCTGCAGATTCTCGAAGACGCCGAGGTGTCGCTGATGTTCGCCTCGCCGAAGCTGCTGCCTGATTTGTTGAACACCGCGGCGGCGCACGCCGGGTGCATCGTCGCGATCGGCGAGGCGGATTACGAACAGATGCTGTCGGGCGACGCGTTGGCGCCCCCCACCATCGATCCGCAAGCCCTCGCATGGCTGTTCTACACGAGCGGCACCACCGGCCGATCGAAGGGCGCCATGCTGTCGCACCGCAATCTGCTGGCGATGACGGTGGCGCATCTGGCCGACATCGAAGCGCTGGACGCGCACTGCAGCCAGATCCATGTGGCGCCGATGTCGCACGGCTCGGGCATGTACATGCTGAGCTCGGTAGCGCGCGGGGCGCGGCAGGTGGTTCCGGCGTCGGGCGCGTTCGATCCGGCCGAGTTCCTCGACCTGTGCGACCAGCATCCGGCCTGCGGCGCGTTCCTCGCGCCGACGATGGTGCAGCGTCTGCGGCTGGAGGTCGAGGCCAAGCGGCGCGCACGGCCTGCCAACCTGCGCTGCATCGTCTACGGCGGCGGCCCGATGTATGTCGAGGAGCTACGCCAATCGACCGCCGTGCTGGGCCCGGTGTTTGCGCAGATCTACGGCCAGGGCGAGTCGCCGATGACGATCACCGGCCTCGATCGCGCTGGCCATGCCACCGACGACGACACCATCCTCGGCTCGGTCGGGTGGCCGCGCAGCGGCGTCGAGGTGCGGGTGATCGACGCGCAGGGTGCGCCGGTTGCAGTGGGCGACGTGGGCGAGATCGTCTGCCGCGGTGATGTGGTGATGGCGGGCTACTGGCGTAACTCGGCCGCGACCGCGCAGGCGGTCAAAGGTGGCTGGCTGCACACCGGCGACATGGGCTCGTTCGATGCCCACGGCTGCCTGACGCTGCGCGACCGCTCGAAGGACGTGGTGATCAGCGGCGGCAGCAACATCTACCCGCGCGAGATCGAGGAGGTTTTACAAACCCACCCCGGCGTCGCCACGGTCAGCATCGTCGGCCGGCCCGATGAGGAGTGGGGTGAAGTGCTGGTGGCTTTCGTGGTGCGAACCCTGGGGTCGGCGGTCACGGAGCGGGAGCTCGATGCCCATTGCCTGGGCCACATCGCGCGTTTCAAACGGCCAAAGGAATACCGCTTCGTCGATGAGCTGCCCACCAGCAGCTACGGCAAGGTGCTGAAGAACAAGCTGCGCAAGATGCTGGCGGATGCCGCACCCGGTTGATGGCAGTGATCACAGGAGACCCCTCATGAGCGTGAACGTATCCATCGTCGGTTGGGCGCAGACCCCGTTCGGAAAATTCGACAACGAAAGCGTCGAGAGCCTGATCGTGAAGGCGGTGCACGGCGCGCTCGAATCGGCGGGCATCTCGGCCGGCGATGTCGACGAGATCTACCTCGGCCACTTCAACGCCGGCTTCTCGAAGCAGGACTTCACCGCCTCGCTGGTGCTGCAGGCCGACGATGCCTTGCGCTTCACACCGGCGACAAGGGTAGAGAACGCCTGCGCGACCGGCAGCGCAGCGATCCACCAGGGCATCAAGGCGATCCAGGCCGGTCGCGCGAAGATCGTGCTGGCGGTGGGTGTCGAGCAGATGACGCAAACGCCAGCCCCCGAGGTCGGCACCAACCTGCTGCGCGCTTCTTATCTGCGCGAGGAAAGCGACATCCAGGGCGGCTTTGCCGGCCTGTTCGGCCAGATCGCCACCCGCTACTTCGAGAAGTACGGCGACCAATCTGATGCGCTGGCGATGATCGCCGCGAAGAACCACCGCAACGGCGCCGCCAACCCGCTGGCACACCTGCGCAAGGACCTGGGCTACGACTTCTGCCGCCAGGTCAGCGAGAAGAACCCGTTCGTGGCGGGCCCGCTCAAGCGCACCGACTGCTCGCCGGTCTCCGACGGCGCAGCGGCCGTGATCCTTGCCGATGCGGCCACGGCCAAGTCGATGCAGCGCGAGATCGCGGTGCGCAGCGTGGCGCATGTGCAGGATTTCCTGCCGATGTCCCGGCGCGAGGTGATGAAGCTCGAGGGCTGCACGCTGGCCTGGCGCCAAGCCCTCGACGCGGCGCAATTGCAGTTAAGTGATCTCTCGTTCGTCGAGACGCACGACTGTTTCACCGTGGCTGAGCTGCTCGAATACGAAGCGATGGGCCTGGTGCCTGCCGGCCAGGGCGCCACCGCGATCCGCGAGGGCTGGACGCAGGTCGGCGGCAAGCTGCCGGTCAATGCGTCGGGCGGCCTGAAGGCCAAAGGCCACCCGGTGGGTGCTACCGGCGTGTCGATGCATGTGATGGCCGCGATGCAACTCGCCGACCAGATGCCCGAGGCGATCACGGTGAAGAACGCGCGGCTCGGCGGTGTCCTTAATATGGGTGGCGCGGGCGTCGCCAACTACGTCAGCATCCTTGAGCGGGTGCGCTGACATGAACAAGGTCATCATCACCTGCGCCATCACCGGGTCGATTCATACCCCGTCGATGTCGCCTTATTTGCCGGTGACGCCCGACGAGATCGCCGCCTCGGCGATCGGCGCGGCCGAGGCGGGCGCGGCCATCGTGCACCTGCATGCGCGCGACCCACGCGATGGCAAGCCGTCGCAAGACCCGGGGTTGTTCATGCAGTTCGTGCCACGCATCAAGGTGGCCTCGGACGTGGTGATCAACATCACCACCGGCGGCGCGCCGACGATGACAGTTGAAGAACGGCTGCAGCCCGCGCTGCAGCTGCAACCGGAGGTCGCCTCGCTGAACATGGGCTCGATGAATTTCGGGCTCTACGAGATGCTCGGCCGCTTCAAGGACTTCAAGCACGACTGGGAGCGGCCGTACCTGGTCGGCAGCGACGACCGGGTGTTTAAGAACACCTTCAAAGACATCGCGCACATCCTGCAGTCGTGCAGCGAGAACGGCACCCGTTTCGAGATCGAGTGCTACGACATCGGGCACCTGTACACCGCAGCCCACTTTCTAGACCGCGCGCTGCTCAAGCCGCCGCTGTTGATCCAGTCGGTTTTCGGGCTGCGCGGCGGCATCGGCGGGCACATCGAAGATTTGCTGCACATGCGGCGCACGGCGGATCGCATGTTTGGCAAAGACTACGTGTGGTCGGTGCTGGGCGCGGGCCGCCACCAGATCCTCTGGCCACCGTGTCGGCCTCGATCGGCGGCCATGTGCGCGTCGGGCTCGAAGACTCGCTGTGGGACGGCCCCGGTCAGTTTGCAACCAGCAACGCGGTGCAGGTGCAGCGGATGCGCACCATCATCGAGGCGCTGTCGCTGCAGGTGGCCACGCCGGCCGAAGCGCGCCAGATGCTGGACCTGAAGGGCCGCGACCAAGTGGCGTTCTGAGCGGTCAGCTGTCGGCGACCGCCGCCAACCAGTGTCCCAAGGGCCGGGCCAGCAACAGCAGGGACATCTTGTAGCTGGTCAAATCAACTGGTGAGATCTTCAGCCCCGTTGGGTTCCAGGCCTTTGCCAGGTCGGGTGTGGCGATGTGCTTCGTGTTTGTCGACCACGGTGGTGATGGCTCGTTTGAGCTTGCCCACCGCGCCGTGGATCGCCTGATGGGCGGTGTTGGCATGGTCCTTCACCACCACCGGGTCCATGCCCACCAGCCGTGCCTCGAGCGTGCAGTGGATGTCGTCGGGCGTGGCCTTCACGTGGCTGTTGACATCGGCCAGATGTGCCTCCACCCGCGTGACCTGCCCCGCGAAACGACTCAACGCTTCTTTCACCACGGTTTCGAGGTGCGCTGCCATCTGGTGGCGTCCATCGACGTGGGGATCGGTGTTCAACAAGACTTGCATGGCGTGCTCCTGGGTGGGAAGGGTGTTGGCGAGAGCAGCGTACGTCATCTGGTTGGCCGCTCTCAGCCACGTGATCATGTACCTGTTTTGGGTCGTCCACACATCACGCATCACACACTCCAACGGGCCCTTGGGGCGGTAGGCAGATGCTGCCCGACTGGGTCGATTTGTCAGTCTCCCAAAGGCATGACCGGGCGTCGTCTGTGTCCTACGCCCAATCGTCGGTCGCAAAGCAAAAGGCCCGGTCAACAGACCGGGCCTTTTGCTTTGCGGCACCTAGGCGCAAGGCCTGGGTGCGTTCAATCCGATGCCAACCTCAGGCGCTGCGCTTGCCCTTGGTCGCCGAGGCGGCCTTGACCGCCGTGTTGGTCATCGACTGGAAGTTCGCTTCTGCGACTTCAACCGCCTGCTTCGACGCCTTATGCACGCTTTCATAAGCGTTGTTCGCCGCGGCGACGGCAGACTTCACCAGCGCCACGGCGTTCTCGCTGCCGGCCGGTGCGTTCTTGACGGCACTGTCGACCACCGACATGAACTTCTTCTGCGCATCGGCCGCGGTCGCTTCAGCGGCCTTGCTCATCTCGGAAGTGGTCGCGGTGGCGATGTCGTACAGGTGACGGCTATAGGCAGCGGCTTTTTCAGCGGCCGGTTGCAGCAGCGAGGTCTGCAGGGCCAGCAACTCCTGTGCGTCCTTGGCTGACAGGGCGGCTTGGGTCGATTCGGCGGCCTCACCCATCGCGGCCTTTGCCACTTGCAGGTTCAGCTCGACGAGCTTTTCAACACCTTCGAAGGCCTTGGCTGTCAGGCCAAACAGCGTGTCGAGGTTGGATTTTTGCGCGGCAATGATTTGTTCTGCGGTCAACATGGATAGCTCCTGGAAAAAGAAAAAAATGACGGCGTGAGAGCAATTTTTGATGAGGCTCAATGCCGTGGCCATACAACGTATTCAAGCTGAATCACAATCTTTGTTGCAGTGCAGCATGGCATGAAGTATAGAAGCCCAGCAGGGCTTCGCAAGCCTTATTTGGTGCAATGCAGCAAAACTAGGGAGCTCCTCCTAAAACCCGGGGTTCGATGGGCGGTGATCGGCTCTGCACAATCTATCTGGTGCAGGCCTTCCATTCCGACCATTTCGTGCTGCCCTTGCCCGAAGGCCATCGCTTCCCGATGGCAAAGTACCGGATGCTGCGGGACCGGGTCGCTGCCGAGTTGCCCGGTGTCACGCTGATCGAAGCGCCGGTAGCGTCCGATGCCGAACTGCTGCGGGCGCACACGCCGCAGTACGTGGGCGAGGTGACCGAAGGCCGGCTGTCGGCGGCACAGCAGCGTGAGATCGGCTTCCCGTGGTCAAGTGCGATGGTCGAGCGATCGCGCCGCTCGGTGGGCGCCACCATCGCCGCCGCGCGTGCAGCTCTGGCAGGTGGTGGCGTGGCCGTCAACCTGGCCGGCGGCACCCACCACGCTTACGCCGACCGTGGCAGCGGCTTTTGCGTGTTCAACGATGTGGTGGTGGCGGCCCGACAGATGCAGGCCGAATGCCGCAGCCAGCAAGCCGATTCGCTGCGCGTGGCCGTGATCGACCTCGACGTGCACCAGGGCAACGGCACCGCGGCGATCTGCCGCGATGACCCGACGATCACGACGCTGTCGATGCACGGCGCGAAGAATTTTCCGTTTCGCAAAGAGGCCAGCGACATCGACATCGATCTGCCCGATGGCTGCGCCGACGACGAGTATCTGGCCGCGCTGGATGGCGCGCTGGATCGGCTGTGGCAACTCACGGCACCCACCGGCTTGCCGACCTTGATCTTCTTCCTGGCCGGTGCCGACCCGCACGAGGGCGATCGCCTCGGCCGCTTGAAGCTGACCGCGGCCGGCTTGGCCGAGCGCGATCGGCGGGTGTTCAGTGCGGCGCTGCAACGGCGCATTCCGGTCGCCGTGTCGATGGCGGGTGGATATGGCAATGTGATCGAGGACACGGTGGCGCTGCAGCTCACCACCTTGCGGCTGGCACTCGAGCATTGGCACGCCTGGCAGGAGCTGACGCGCTCGCCGCCCGGCGGTTCGGCCGAGGTCGCCTGAGACAATGCGGGTGATGGAATACCTGCCCTGGATCATGCTGGCCTTGGGTGTCGTCACGCTATTGCTGCTCTTGTGGCTGGCGCTGCGACGCACCGACGAGGCAGCTGCCCCCGCCGAGCACCAGGCGCTGATCGATGCGTTTCGCAGCGGCTCCGAACGCTTAGAGCGCGAGCTGCGCGATGAGCTGGGCCGCAGCGCCCAGGGCACGCGGGTCGAGCTCGGCACCGCGCTCGGCACCTTTCAGCAGGCGCTGTTGAACCAACAGGGCGATGTGGCCCGCACGCAAACCAATCAAGCGCAGGCCTCGCGTGAATCGCTCGATGCCGCGCTGAAGCGCTTTTCCGACACGCTGGGCGCGCAGCTGCGCGACATGGCGGAGGCCAATGAGCGGCGGTTGGGTGAGGTGAAGACCAGCGTCGAGCAGCGGCTCACCGCGCTGCAGCAGGGCAACGAGGCCAAGCTCGAACAAATGCGCGCCACCGTCGACGAAAAACTGCATGCGACGCTGGAAGCGCGCCTGGGCGAAAGCTTCAAGCAGGTCGCCGACCGGCTCGACCAGGTGCACCGCGGGCTGGGTGAGATGCAGGGTCTGGCGAAGGACGTGGGCTCGCTGAACCGGGTGCTCAACAACGTCAAATCGCGCGGCGTCTTCGGCGAGGTGCAATTGGCCGGCTTGCTGGAGCAGGTGTTCACGCCCGAGCAGTACGCGACCAACGTCGAAACCGTTCCCGGCAGTGGTGCGCGGGTCGAGTTCGCGATCAAGCTGCCGGGCCGCCGTGACGACGGCGCACCGCTGTGGCTGCCGATCGATGCGAAGTTTCCGCGCGAAGACTACGAACGCCTGCTTGATGCGCAGGAGCGCGCCGACCGGCCCGAGGCCGAAGCGGCCGGCAAAGCCATCGAGATGCGCTTGCGGGCCGAGGCGAAGACCATTCGCGAGAAGTACGTGGCGGCGCCGCACACCACCGAATTCGCGATCCTGTTCGTGCCCACTGAAGGGCTGTATGCCGAAGCGCTGCGCCGCCCGGGCCTGATGGAGGCGCTGCAGCGCGAACACCGCGTCACGCTGGCTGGCCCGACCACGCTTTTGGCCACGCTGAACAGCCTGCAGATGGGCTTTCGCACGCTGGCGCTCGAGAAGCGTTCGACCGAGGTGTGGGAGGTGCTGGGCGCGGTGAAAACCGAGTTCGGCAAGTTTGGCGAGGTGTTGGCGAAAACGAAGAAGAAGCTCGACGAGGCCAGCAACACGATCGATCAGGCGCAAACGCGCACCAACGCGATGACGCGCAAGCTGAAGTCGGTCGAGGCGTTGTCCGAGCCGCGCACCCGCGCGCTGCTGCCCGGCGCAGATGCCGATGCGCAGGCTGATGGCGAAGGCGACATCGACGTCGTGTCGGCGGCCTTGCCGACAGCCCGCGACTGATGTCGTTTTCGCGCCCGCTGCTGGCGCTGATCCTCGGCCAAATCTTCCTGCATTCGTGCATGACCGGCGTGCGGGTCGCAGCGCCCTTGCTGATGCTGAAGCAAGGCCATCCGCAGTGGGCGGTCGGCCTGCTTCTAGGCTTGTTCGCCGCGGCGCCGGTGGCCACTTCTTTGCAGTCCGGGCGCATGGCCGACCGCCACGGTTACCACCGGCCGATGCGGCTGGCTGTCGCGCTGGCAGTCGTCGGCGCGCTGCTGGCCGCCGCAGCCGTGTCGCTGACACCGTCGGCACCGATCACCGGATGGCCAGCGCTCGATGGCCTGCGATCAGCGCCTCAGGGTGCAGCGTTCGCGCTGCTCTGCGTGGCGGCGATGCTTTGCGGCGTCGGCGCCAACATGGGGCTGATCACGATCCAGCGCAGCGCCGGGCGTTTGGCCTCCGGCGGCACCGAGGTCACGCGGGTGTTCAGCTGGCTGGGCCTGGCGCCCGCGGTCTCGAACATGATCGGCCCGGTGGTGGCAGGTCTGGTGATCGATGCGGCTGGATTCGGCAGTGCGTTCTTTGCGCTGGCGGCGTTGCCGCTGATCAGCCTGGCCTGGATGCGGCAGGTGCCGGTTGAAGTGCCAGCCGCACAGGTACCCGGCGCGCCTGTGACCAGCGCCTGGACGCTGTTGCGCCTGCCGGGGCTGCGCCGCTTGCTGCTGGTGAATTGGTTGCTGTCGTCGAGTTGGGATCTGCACGCATTCTTGGTGCCGGTGCTCGGCCACGAACGCGGGCTCAGCGCATCGGCGATCGGGCTGATCCTCGGCACCTTCGCCGCCGCGGTGGCGTCGGTCAGGCTGGTCATTCCGTGGATCGCGCACCACCTGCGCGAAGCCCAGGTGCTGGCCGGGGCGATGCTGACCACGGCAGCAGTGTTCGCGATTTACCCGCTGGCGACGTCGGCGGTTGCGATGGCTGCCTGCGGCGCCTCGTTGGGCATCGCGCTGGGTTGCGTGCAGCCGATGATCATGACCGCCTTGCACCGGCTCACGCCGCCACCGCGTCATGGTGAGGCACTGGCGCTGCGATCGGTGACGATCAACGGGGCCAGCACATTGATGCCGCTGCTGTTCGGCTTGGTAGGTTCGGCGCTCGGCGCGGCGCCCTTGTTCTGGCTGATGGGTGCAGCCATGGCCGGAGGCAGCCTGGCGGCGCGGCAGGTGGGGCGGACTCCGGGGGCCTCCCCGGAGGTCAGAACCTGAAGCCGCCGTTGTCGGGCGGCGGAGTGCGACGAATCTCCTGCGCGTCGTTAAGCAGCGGGGGCGGCCGGGCCGATTTGTCTTTCGGCGTCGCATCGCGCTGCTCGGTCAGCGGCGTTGCTGCGGCGAACTGGTAGCCGACGGGCAGCTTTGATTCTTTGGGGTAGCCCGCCGCATCGAGGTACGAGGCCCAGCCTTCAGACGACCAGCCGCGAACCACCTGCGCGCCAATGGAGATGGCCGGGAGGTCACTGCTTCCGGTCAGGCGCAACAGCACGGCACCGTCTTCGCGGGTGGTCACACTTTTCTCCACGTGAGGGATGCCACGCTGCTGCAAGAACTGGCGTCCTGCGTCGCATGGGCCGCAATTGGCGGACCCATACACGGTGACCGGGTAGCGCTGCACCGCTTCTCGCAAATCAACGGGAAAGGCCGCCTGCGCCCCGGCGGTGGGCCCGGTGGTCTTCAAGGTGGACAACTTGTCGCCACTGGCCAGCGGTGGCCGGTCGGTGTAGGTCACCCGGCCGTCGCTGCCGACGACCTTGTAGGGCTGCGCAAGGCTCGGTGCCACGACGCTGTACAGGCAAGCGGCGCAGGCGATGGCAACAGCACGCCGTGCAGAGCGGCGGGTGGCTGTCAGCGAGTGCGTGAGCGGAGTGGAATTCATGACCCAGCTCTCCTCCTCAATGTTCGACAAGCCGCGTGGTGTGAGCTTCACGCCATACCCTGGTGGCGCAGCAAGGCATCGATGCGGGGCTCACGCCCGCGGAAGGCCTTGAAGCTCTCCATCGCGGGCCGGCTACCGCCCGCTTCCAACACGGCCTGCCGGTAGCGGCGGCCGGTGGCAACGTTCAGCACACCGCCGTCTTCTGCCGCTTCCTCAAACGCCGACCACGCATCGGCTGACAGCACTTCGGCCCATTTGTAGCTGTAGTAGCCAGCCGAATAGCCCCCCGCGAAGATGTGCGAGAAGCTGTGTTGGAAACGGTTCAGCGCCGGCGGCTTGAACACCGACACCTCGCTGCGCACCTCGTCGAGCAGCTCGGTGATGCGGTCTTCGCTGCCGGGCTCAGCGTGCAGCCGCATGTCGAACAAAGCAAATTCCACCTGACGCAACGTTTGCAAGCCGCTCTGGAAATTTTTTGCGGCCAACATGCGGTCGAACAACTCGCGCGGAAGCGGTTCCCCGGTGTCGACGTGCGAAGTCAAGCGCTTCACCACATCCCATTCCCAGCAAAAGTTTTCCATGAACTGGCTCGGCAGCTCGACCGCGTCCCATTCGACGCCTGAGATGCCCGCCACGCCGATGTCGTCCACCTGGGTCAGCATGTGGTGCAGGCCGTGGCCGAACTCGTGGAACAGCGTGGTGACATCGTCGTGGCTGAGCAACGCCGCACGCCCTGGCAGCGGTGGAGTGAAGTTGCACACCAGTTGCGCCACCGGCGTCTGCAGCCGACCCTCCGGCCGAGCCCAGCGGCCGCGCACGTCGTCCATCCAGGCGCCAGGTCGTTTGCCTGGCCGGGCATAAGGGTCGAGGTAGAACTGGCCGACCAATTCGGCGGCGCCGTCGGCCGAAGGGGCGCTAGCGCGTTCGATGCGGAAGAAGCGCACGCTCGGATGCCACACCGGTGCGGTGTCGGGGCGGATCGTCACCTCGAACAAGGTTTCGATGATGCGGAAAAGCCCTTCGAGCACCTTGGGCTCGGTGAAGTACTGCTTCACCTCATGGTCGCCGAAAGCGTATCGGGCCTCCTTGAGTTTTTCGCTGGCGAACGGCAGGTCCCAGGCTTGCAAGTCATCGATGCCCAGTTCGGCGCTGGCGAATTCACGCAATTCGGCCAGGTCTTGCAGCGCATGCGGCCGAGCGCGGCGCGCCAGGTCGCGCAAAAAGTCTGTGACTTGCTGTGGCGAGGTTGCCATCTTCGGCACCAGCGACACATCGGCATAGCTCGGGTAGCCCAGCAGCTGCGCTTCTTCCTGACGCAGGCGTAGCAACTCGCGCATCACCTGGCTGTTGTCTTGTTGCGGCGGCCCGACCTCGCTGGCGCGGGTGGCGTTGGCGATGTACAGCCGCTCACGCAAGGCGTGGTTGTGCGCGTACTGCATCACCGGGAAATAGCTGGGGAAATGCAAGGTCACCTTGTGCCCGGTTTTGCCCTCCGCTGCGGCAGCGGCAGCCGACGCCTCACGCGCATCGGCCGGGACACCGATGAGTTCCGCGTCCGATGCGTAGTAGGCGTAGCCGTCGGTGGCGTCGAGCACGTGTTCGGAAAACTTCTGTGCCAACTCGGCCTGCAGTTCCTGCACGCGCTGGAATCGCTGTTTAGCCTCACCTTGCAATTCCGCGCCTGCCAACACGAAGTCGCGCATCGCGTTGCCCAGCGCCTGTTGTCGAGCCAGACTCAATGAAGGCCCATTCCCCGGCTTTGCTGCCTGCGCAATCGCCTTGTACTTGGCATACAGCCGTTCGTCTGCGGCATGGCGGCTGGACTGCTCAGTGACCTTGGGCAAGGCTTTGGTGAAGGCCGCGCGCAGGGCGGGTGTGTCCGCGACGGCATTGAGGTGGCCAATGGCGCCCCAAACGAAACGCAGTTGTTCACCGGCCGTGTCGAGCACTGCCGACACCGCGTCGTATTGCGCTGGTACGTCCGACCCCACAGCGCGTTCGAGGGCGTCGTCGGCCGCCTTCAGCAGCACCTCGATGGCTGGCGCGACATGCTCCGGTCGAATCCGGTCAAAGGCCGGTAGGCCGTCAGTGCTGAGCAACGGATTGGTCATAAGGTGCACGCTGAACGGAGGTTAGACGATCGAATAAGTGATGGCGCTCGAGGAGACTTTGCGTCGTGATGAATCAGCTGCGTATGCAAAAGATGCTGGTCTGTGCCGCCGCAAAATTGCAGACTACTCTTTGTGACCTTCATCGCCCAATGCCCCTGCAAGCGACGAGAAGAATCGCAAGCCACACGGCGGCGACAACAGAAAAGGCCGCCGCGGGCGGCCTTTCGGAGGGACAGGGGTGGTGCGTTCAATACCCCAGCCGATCACAATCTACCCTGAGCGCCCAGCGCGATTTTCAACAGATCGGCCACCGTGTTGGCGTTGAGTTTTTCCATGATGTTGGCGCGGTGCGCCTCGACCGTTTTGATGCTGATGCCCAAGTCGTCGGCGATCTGCTTGTTCAGCCGACCGGCAACGATGCGCTCGAGCACCTGGCTCTCACGGGTGGTCAGACGTGACAGCAGGGCGTCGCGGCTGGCTGCTTCCTGGTGATGCGAAAAGGCAGCGCGGGCCTGATCCAGCATCCGCTCAACGAGACTGACCAGCTCCTCTTCCTTGAACGGCTTTTCGATGAAGTCCATCGCGCCCTTTTTCATCGTCGTCACCGCCATCGGCACGTCGCCGTGGCCGGTGATGAAGACGATGGGCAGCGGGCTCTTGCGCTCGAGCAGGCGATCCTGCAACTCCAGGCCACTCATGCCGTCCATGCGGATGTCAGCGATCAGGCAGGCCACTTCGCGCGAGTCGAAGCGCGACAAAAAAGACTCCGACGAATCGAAACACTTGACCCGGTAGTCCTTGCCTTCAAGCAACCATTGCAGGGAATCGCGCACCGCTTCGTCGTCGTCCACGACATAAACAGTGCCTTTTTTGGGAATCAAGCTCATGTGATCACAGCCGCGTTGGGTGAGGGGAGCGCTTCGATTCGGCCGGTCTCCACAGGCAGCGTGAACACAAAACAGCAACCAGAAACCGACCCGCCATTGTAGAGGTTCTCGGCCCTCATTCGACCGCGGTGCGACTCGACAATCGAGCGGCACAGGCTCAGGCCGATGCCCAATCCTTCCGGTTTTGTCGAGAAAAACGCTTCATAGAGCCGCGCCAGCACCTCGGGCGTGATCCCCGGGCCCATGTCGGTGACCCTGAATTCGATGACGTCGCCTTCTTCAGCGGTGTGCCGCGGCACCACGCGCAACTCGATGTTGCGCCTGGCCGACGGCAGCTTGGCCGAGTCGATCGCCTCAGCCGCATTCTTCAGCAGATTTAGCACCACCTGTTCGATCAGGATCGGGTCGACCATCAGCGGCGGCAGCCGCTGCGCGACATAGGTGTGGATGGCCACGCGGCGGCGGCGCAGCTCGATGCTGGCCAAGTCCACCGCATCGTCGACGATGGTTTGTGCGCTCGCCTCCTGGCGTTGCGGTTCGCTGCGCTTCACGAAGGCGCGGATGCGGTGGATGATCTGACCGGCCCGTTGTGCCTGTCGCGAAGTTTTCTCCAGCGCGGCGATCAGGTCGTCCTTGTCTATCGCGTCCTTTTTGACCCTCGACACCATGCCGTTGCAGTAGTTGGCAATGGCAGTGAGCGGTTGATTCAGTTCATGGGCCACCGACGACGCCATCTCGCCCATCGTCACCAGCCGACTCGTCACTTGAGCTTTTTCCGATTGGTTCGCGGCCTGGCTTTCAGCGTGGCGCCGGGCCGTCACATCGGTGGCAATCAGCATCTGCGCGAGTCGGCCATCGGTCCATTGCAGGTAGCGCACGCGCACGTCAAACCATTTACTTAACGGCTCGATCAACACCTCGCGTGGGTCTGAATTGATCTCGGTCAGCTCCTGTGTGGGCAGCCCGCCCATGTTCTCGACCGACTCGTCCGACTCTCCACCAGGGATCACGTCGACATCGTCACCCGCCAGCAGCGCATGGCCCAGCGCATCGCTGCCGAACCACAGGCGATACGAGCGGTTGGCAAACAGCAACTCACCTTGTTGCACTGACAGCACCGACACCGCAGCGTCCAGGCCTTCGAGCACCGTTGTGAAGCGCTCGTGCGAGGCGGCCAGCTGGTCGCGCACGCGCTTGGCATCGGTGATGTTGGTCATCGAGGTCATCCAGCCGGTCTGCTGTCCTTTCGGGTCGACCAGCGGGGAGACATACATCCGCGCGTCGAACAGCTGCCCGTTTTTGTGCATCGCCTTGATCTCGATGCCGCCAGCCGGGCTGCGGCCTTCGAGTTCTTGCTGCAGCAAGCGGTGACTTTCGTCGTGGCGGTCGGGCGGCCAGTAGGGGAACGGCGGTGGATGGCCGATCAGTTCGTGTTCGTCGAAGCCGGTCATTTCGCAGAAAGCGGGATTCACGTAGGTGATTCGCCCTTCCTTGTCCATGGCGCGCATGCCGGTGAGCATCGAGTTCTCCATCGCGCGGCGAAAGTTCGCCTCCGACACCAGTGCCGCCTGCATCTGCGACCGCCTGCGCATGTGGCGCCAGGTAATCAACAGCGTCCAGACCGTGAGAAAACTCAGCGCGACCACCATCCAAAACAGCGTGTTGCCGACCAGCCCGACAGAAGTGCGGTAGCCCTGCCCGCGCAGCATCAGCGCGTTGCCTGACGGCAGCACCGGTACATCGTGTGGAATGGTGGCGGCCCGCAGGTCCTGGCCCGGCATCAGCATCACCGTGCTTGCGAGCAAATTGCCTGCGGGATCGGTCAG
>JANPNF010000089.1:0-6647 GCA_031427315.1 Burkholderiales bacterium
TTCGGCAAGCCGCCTATTTCACCAGCTCTGGCCCGAGAACACTCTTTGAGCTACTGGCTCGGTTTCCGCGCTCAGGTTCAAACATGTGCTCTCAACACGCCTCGACCTTGTCGGGTCATCGGTTTGAGTTCTCGTGCCAGAGCCTTTACCGTTCGCCTTTAGCCGCAGCGTGACAGTCAAATGGCTGGTGTTCGAGGGCCTCTTTTTTGGTTACTTTTTTCTGGCCCTGCAGAAAAAAGTGACCCGCCCGCCGGGGCGGAACCCCGGCGCGGTACCAAGCAATGGCGCACCGCCAGCAAGGCAATCAGCAGCCGCACCTACTCCCCCACCAGTCCGTTGCGGATGGCATAAACCGTCATCTCTGAATTGTTGGTCAGCGCGAGCTTCTCCAGCACCCGTGCGCGGTAGACGCTGACCGTCTTCGGACTCAGCATCAGCTCCTCAGCAATGTCCGACAACCGCTTGCCCGACGCGATCATCACCAGCGTTTGCAGTTCGCGATCCGACAGCTTCTGGTGGGCCAATTCGGTGGTCGGCGTGGTCAGGCTCTCGACCAGCATCTGCGCGATTTCTGGGGTCACGTACTTGCGACCTTGCGCCACCGTGCGCACGGCCGCGACGATCAGCGCCGGGTCGCCGCCCTTGTTGACATAGCCAAAAGCACCGGCGCGCAGCGCGCGGATCGCGTACTGGTCTTCTGGGTACATCGACACCACCAGCACGCGCAGCGTCGAGCCTTCTTCTTTCAGCGCATGCAGCACATCGAGCCCGCTGCGGCCGGGCAGGTTGATGTCGAGCACCAGCACGTCGCAGCTGGATTGGCGCAACAGGCTGCGTAGCTCACCGTAATCGCCCGCTTCGCCGACCACCTGGATGTCGGGCGCGTCGGACAAGGTATCGCGAATGCCACGCCGTATCAGCGCGTGGTCGTCGCAAAGCATCACATTAATCATGACAACATCATAGGTTGCCCCATCCGGTCGGGTCGTCGGCATCCGGCTCGCTGGCAGCCGCACTTGCGTCGCCCAGATTCAGCGGCACCGACAAGATCAGCGTGGTGCCACCGGCATCGCTGCTCAGATCGACCCAGCCACCCACCGTGCGGGCGCGCTCGTGTAGGCCGCGGATGCCGAACGATTTCGCCTTCGCCAGATCGTCAGGCACCAACCCACGGCCGTTGTCGCTGATCTCCAGCGACAGCACGCCGCCGGCCATCGACAGGTCGATGGTCACCTGCGTGGCCTGCGCATGCTTGCTGGCGTTGGTCAGCGCCTCCTGCGCCGTGCGGTAGGCCACCAGCGGCACACCGGGCTCCAGCGGCAGTGGCTGATCCGGAGCCCGCAGGCTGCAGGTGATGCCGGTGCGCCGCTCGAAACGCGCAGTCATCCACTGCAGGGCCGCGAGCAGCCCCTGTTCGAGGATGGCCGGGCGCAGGTTGTGCATGATGCGCTGGCTCGATTCGATGGCCGCGGTGACGGTCTCAAGCGCGCCGTGCACGCGGGCTTGCACCTCCGGTGATCTGCTGTGGCGCGCGATCCAGGCGAGGTCGAATTTCAGCGCGGTCAGTGAGCCGCCGACGTCGTCGTGGATCTCGCGGGCGATGGCCGTGCGCTCCATCTCGATGCTGGTTTGCAGGTGCTGCGCCAGCTCCTGCAAGCGCTGCTGCGACTCGCCGAGCTGGCGGTCGGCGCGTTGGCGTGCCCGCCGCGTCTGCGCCGCTTCGATCGCATGCAGCAGCGCCGGCACCAGGCGCGCCAGGTTGTTCTTCAGCAAGTAATCGCTGGCGCCGTTGCGCATCGCCTCAACGGCCGTGTCTTCGCCGATCTCGCCCGACACCAGGATAAACGGCACGTCGCCGCCGCGCGCCGTCAGCAGATCGAGAGCAACCAAGCCCGAGAAGCCCGGCAGGTTGTAGTCGGAGACGATCACATCCCACCGCTTGTCGAGGGCGAGCAAGAAATCCGCCTCGCTGTCGACGCGCAAAGCCTCGACCTGCAGACCACCGCGCTGCAGGTGCGCAAGCGTCAGCGCATGGTCGAGCTCCGAGTCCTCGAGGTGCAGCACACGCAGCAGTGCTTCGGCGGTCGGTGACGACATGGCACGAGTATGCCGCTTGCGCAACCGCACCTTGACGGCGCTCATGTATGGGCGGCGCGTGCCGGAAAAAAACACTGATCCAGTCGACGCCTTGGGTCCGCGCACGCGATGCCTGCGGCATCCCCGCCGGGTCACGGCGACGACAGGCGTTATCAAAGGGAGCACACAGCCGATAGAACACGCCAGACCCTAGGCCGAGCCCGCGCCTGCTGGACAGACACCCGCGCCGTTGACGCTTGCCGCTGATCTGCAGGATCACCTGATGATGTCCACCAATGACCTCGACCATCTGCACGCCTTGCTGGCCGATGCCCGCGACACGCTGATGCAATGCGTCTACAACGCCACCGAACAGATCCACACGCCGATGGATGCGCACAGCGCCGATGGCGACGTCAAGCGCGATTCCGCGGTCTACTAATCGCTGATGCAGCAACTCGGTGGGGCAGTGACCGCCTTGCAGTTTCAAGACATGGCGTCACAGCTCATCGTTCACACCAACCACCGGCTGCGCAGCGGCCGAACCCTGTGACGCAATCAACCTGACCAAGAACCTGCGCAACCGCCCGAGTTCAAGGCAACGCCGACCCTGATCCTGATCACCGAGTCAAGCGACCAGACGAAGCAGGCCGGCCGCAGCGCGGGTGCCACCGGCTGGATGGTCAAACCGTTTGACCCGCCACTTGATTAGCGACGAATCTCAGCAGTCTCACCTGGTGAGCTACTGAGGGTGGAAGGTCGGTTCACCATTACAGGAGGTGGACCATGACGATGAACCGAGTGCAATTTCAGGCTGGAGTTCGATGGCCGAGTTCATGGACTGCTTCGGCAGCGACGAGAAATGCGAGGCGGCGCTGATCGCCTTGCGCTGGTCTGCCGGGTTTGCCTGCCCGGCGTGCGGCTGCGGGCAAAGCAGCTCGTTCCGGCGCGTTGGTCGGCTGTAGTTGCAGTGCTCCTCCTGCCGTCACCAGTGCAGCGTCATCAGCGGCACGACCTTCGAGCCACCAAGCTGGGGCTCTCGCGCCGGTTCCTGGCCATGCACCTGCTGAGCCAGTCCAAGAACAACGTGGCGGCCCTCGAGCTGATGCGCCACCTGTGGGTTTTCTACAAGACCGCCTGGCTCGTGAAGCACACGCTCATGGAGGTCATGCGCGTGCGTGAAAACGATCGCCAGCTCGACGGCCGGGTCGAAATCGCCAACGCCTACCTGGGCGGCGAGCGCTCGGGCGGCAAGCCCGGGCAGGGCTCGGAGAACAAGGTGCCGTTTGTCGCTGCGGTGCAGACCACGCCCGAGGGCCAGCCGCAGTTCGTGTGCCTGCGTCAGCAGCCGCTCACGGCCGAGGAGGTGGCGGTTTTCCGCGCGCTCGATCGCGCCGTCGGCCACCGTTATCTCCGACGGCCTGCGGTGTTTTGGTGCCGTACAGGTCGTCGGGGCCGACCACGAGCGCGTCGTCACCGGTGGCGGCAAGGCCAGCACGCGGCTGCCGCAGTTCAAGGCGGTCAACACGTACGGCGTGAGCGGCCCGCCGTCCCCCATGAGTTGACAGAGCCGAGGCGACGACGATCTCGTCGGCCAGCTGTCAGGCGGGTTTCTGCCAGCGGTGCGGCAGCAGCTCTTCAATGCGGCTGTTGGGGTGGCTGGGAAGCCGCTCAAGCACGTCGCGCAGGTAGGCCCACGGATCGTGTCCATTGAGTTTGGCCGACTGCACCAGGCTCATGACGACCGCCGCGCGCTGGCCGGCCAACTCGCTTCCGCAGAACAGCCATGCCTTCCTGCCCATCGCCCACGGTTTGATCTGGCGCTCGATGGAGTTGTTGTCGATTGGCACCGCCCCGTCTTCGAGGTGCCGCGTCAGAGCGGTCCAGCTGTTCAGGCTGTAGTCGATCGCCGCCGCGATGGCGCTGCCGTCCGGCACGCGGCCACGTTCGAGCCGCAGCCAGACGTGCAACTCCTTCCACAGCGGCCGCGTGAGCTGCTCGCGCGCCGCCAGGCGTTGCTGCGCGTCCATCCCCTCGAACTGGCCTTCGACGTGATAAATCCACCCGATTCGCTTGATCGCCTCCTTGGCCACCTCGCTGGTGCCGAGCAGTTCGTCGAACTTGCGCCGGGCGTGCGCGACGCAATGGGCGGCGATTCGCTGCGGGGTACACGCGCTTGTCGAGCACGGCGTCGTACCCGGCGTACTGATCGCACACCAGCGTGCCGCGCCACGCCGGTTGATGTTCCATCGCCGAGCCCGGCGGACCTTGCGCCGCCCCCAGGAAGGCCACCGGGTACTGAGACCCCCGACCCTGTCAGAACTCGTAGATCACGCCGCGCCGGACATCCAGCTCGCCCCGCGCGTAAGCCCAGATGTACGCCCGTATGGTCTTGCCAGCGCCGGGATCCAGCATCGCAACAGGCGTCTCGTCGGCATGCAGTACCGAGCCACTCAGCACGAAGCGCTTGTGGACCTCGATCAGCGGCACCATCGCTGCACCGGCGTTGCCGGCGGTGCGTGCCAGCGTCGAACGCGGCGTGTGCACGCCGGAGCGGGCGTTGATGGTCTCCTGCCGGTAGTACGGCAGGTGGTCGACGAAGCGGCTGATCAGCGTGTGAGCCGCAAACCCGCTGGCGGCGATGCCGCCGTCGATGATCTGCGGCTCGGCCGGCTCCTGCACCAGGCGCTCGACCCCCCGGCGCTGGCAGCAGCGGCACGCCCACTTGCCGTAGATGTGCCGGTGCACGAAGAATTCGGCCGGCACGATGTCCAGGCGTTCGCTGAAGTCCTCGCCCACGCGAGTCATCGGCTGCCCACAGTCCGCCGTCCGGCACGTCGTGTCCTCGGGCTCGTGGTGGTGCTCGACGCGACGCAGATGATCGGGCAGCGCCTGGCGGCGCGGGCGACGCGGAGTTGCCTTGGGCAGGGCCTGCGTCTTGGGCAGCGCAGCTTGCAGCGCGGCGAGTTGAGCTTCGAGGTCGGCCTCGTCCTCCAGCAGCGTGTCCTGGAACATCTGCCGCTGATCGGCCGTCATGGCCTCGCTCTTGGCGCCGAACTTCCAGCGCTTGAGCCGCGTCAGCTCGAAGGTGATCTTCTCGATCTTCGCGTCGCGGTAGGCGATGTCGCGGTCCTTGCGCTGCAGCAGCTTTTGCTGGAGTTCGAGCTCGTGGCCTTTGCTCTGCAGCTCGCTGGCTTGGTGCCGGATGTGTTCGAGCATTTGCGCAGCCAGCGCGGTGACGGACTCTTGCGGCAGACTCTGCAGGCCCTGCGGCTTGAGGTCATGCATGCTGAGCATGCGTTGCATGCTTGCCAAGACGTGCGACCTCACGCCATTGGCGGATGTCCTGTCAACGCGGTGGCTCACGTCATGAGCTTGGTCGAGCGTTGCTCACATCCGCGTAATCACGCTCATCTCGGGCAGGCGCTGCCAGGGCAGGCCCACGATCAAGGCATCGAACTGACTCTGCGTCAACGACAGCGGTGCCGCTGTGGCTTCGCGCGGCCACGCGAAGTGACCAGCGTTCAGGCGCCGCGCGGCGCACCACACGCCGAAGCCGTCGTGGACCAACAGCTTGATGCGCGTCGCTCGCGCATTCGCGAAAAGGTAGCCGTGATGCGCGCGCGCAGCGCCGGTGGTCTGCACGACGCAGCTCATGAGCCGCTCGGCGCCGGCGCGCATGTCCATCGGCGCGGTGCACAGCCAGAGCTGATCGATGCGGATCACTTGAGCAGGCCCAAACACAGCTCGCTCAGCCAGGTGCGGCAGTCCTCGGCCGCCCCGGTCGGCCAGCGGACGTTCAAGTGCAGCGGACCGCGACGAAGCTCGATCTGGATTGGCGACTCGCCGATCGGCGCGGCGATGTTCGCCTCGGTCGCCTCGCGGGCCGCAGCCCTGGGAGGTGCGGGCATCTCGATCGCAATGAACTCAGCGGTGGCGCCCGGCGCTGCCGGCGCCGTGCTCACCGCCGCCGGCGTGATTGCCATGCCGACACGTTTGACGCCGTGACCGGATCGCCACTTGCGCACAAGATTGGTATTCAGGCCGTGCGCAAGGGCGACACCGGAAATCGATGCGCCCGGTTCATCGCAGGCGGCCAGAACCTTGGCCTTGAGCTCATCACTGTGGCGGCGCCGAGGACCGGATTTGGGATGCATAGGTGTCCACCAACGAAATAGGTGGACACCATCCTCATGCTCCTATCGCCGATAAGCAAGGTGGGACGGCAAGACGCTCACCGTACGGCAACCTCAATCGCTCCCTGAGTGGCACATATCACGCCTTCGAATTCGCCAAGTACGCTCATCGCTACCTCGCAGAGGCCCAATATCGATACCAGCGGCTTGGCACGTTGTCGTTCGGCGCCACTCACCGACGACGCTGGCGTCCCGCCGCTGATCGCCAGGACCGCTGCAACGATCCGTCGTAAGAAAGCCCGCCGCTGCATGCGCAGAGGCGGGCTTTGGTGGCCCCCGGGGCGTGAGCCCCAGGGCCGGTCGGGGCAATTACTTGCCCGTACCCGTGGCCACTTCTTCCAGCACGTTCAGTGACACGTCGGTGTCCTTCACGCC
>JANPNF010000090.1:0-4963 GCA_031427315.1 Burkholderiales bacterium
GTCCTGATGGAAATGAATTGATGATTTACATCGATCACATCGACAAAGTGGAAGATATTTATTCTACGAAGAAAAAACAGACGGTGCAAGACACCGTGGACGCGCTGGAATACGTGCGCCAGTTGTTCGAGGCCGGCTGCATCCAGTCGGGCTTCTTCCACCGCTTCGCCTGCACCGTGCATTCGCCGGTCGGCCAGCACCCAGGCGATTACGGCGTCACCTTGCAGCCGCTGCCACCAATCAGCTTCGCGACGAACGACGTCGGCTTCATCGACCCGAGCGGCGTCGATCACGACGCGCTCGGCGTCGCCCTCAAGAAGGCGCTCTACAACTACATGCACGGCATCGGCCTCGAAGAAGACGTGCGCAGCTGGTTCGGCCCGCGCACGCCGAAAACGCGGGTGCCGCGCGACCGCATCGCCCGCGCACTGGCAGTCAACACCACCGCGACAGAATCCGCCCGATGAAGAAAGCCGACATCGCGCCGTTTTTCGACGTGCTGAAGGCCGCCAACCCGCAGCCGCAGACCGAGCTCGAGTTCACCAACGTGTTCGAGCTGCTGGCCGCGGTGCTGCTGTCGGCGCAGGCGACCGACGTTGGCGTCAACAAGGCGACGCGGCGGCTTTTTCCAGTGGCGAATTCGCCGCACAAGATCGTGGCGCTCGGCCTGTCCGCGCTGACCGAAAACATCCGCACGATCGGCCTGTTCCGTAACAAGGCGAAGAACCTCTACGAGACCTGCCGCCTGCTCATCGAGCGCCACGGCGGTGAGGTGCCGCGCGCCCGCGAGGCGCTCGAAGCGCTGCCTGGCGTCGGCCGCAAGACGGCCAATGTGGTGCTGAACGTGGCCTTCGGCGAGGCGACGATGGCGGTCGACACGCACATCTTTCGCGTTGGCAACCGCACGGGGCTGGCGCCGGGCAAGAACCCGCTGCAAGTCGAGCTGAAGCTGCTGGCGCGCGTGCCCGCCGAGTACCTGGTCGATGCGCACCACTGGCTGATCCTGCACGGCCGCTATGTGTGCACCGCGCGCAGCCCGGCGTGCGGCGCTTGCGCGGTGGCGCTGTACTGCGACTCGCGGCCGAAAGGCACTGCCGAGCGTCGGACCGCCATCTGAGCGGCGGCGCAAGCCGGCCGAGTTGCAAACTCGATACGATCGACGCCTCGTGCGGCACTCGCCGTGCCACCCCAAGTTTCAACCCGAAAGGACCGACCATGCAAACCACTTCCTCCGGACTGCAATTTGAAGACACGATCGACGGCACCGGCGACCTGGCGGAAACCGGCCAGCATGTCACCGTGCATTACACCGGTTGGCTGTACAGCAACGGCGTCAAGGGCAGCAAGTTCGACAGCAGCAAGGACCGCGGCGACCCGTTCAAGTTCTACCTCGGCCAGGGCCAGGTGATCCGTGGCTGGGATGAGGGCGTCGTCGGCATGCGGGTCGGCGGCACGCGGGTGCTGGTGATCCCGCCCGACCTCGGCTACGGCGCGCGCGGTGCTGGTGGCGTGATTCCGCCGAACGCGACGCTGACGTTCGAAGTCGAATTGCTCGACATCTGAGATCCGTCGGTTGCTCACCGAACGCTGACACCCGCAGCACCGCCGCCCTGCCATGTCCATCCAGTACGACATCACACACACCACGGTGTACCGCTACAAGAAGCCGGTGAGCTTCGGCGAGCACCGCGTGATGTTCCGGCCGCGCGACAGCCACGACCTGCGGGTGCTCGCCACCGACCTGCAGGTCAGCCCTGAGGCCATCATCCGGATGATCCAGGACCCGCACTCCAATTCGGTGGCGCTGGTGCAGCCTCTCAGCTCCGCGTTGGAGTTGCGCATCGTCTGCTCTTTTTCCATCGAGCATGCGCACAGCAACAACCTGGAGCTACCGGTCTCGAGAGCAGGCGAGTTGTTTCCATTTGCCTATTCACCCGACGAGCGCTTCGACCTGGAGATGTACCTTCGCCCGCACCACGATGATCCACAAGGCGATTTGATGGCCTGGGCGCGCCAGTTCATCCGCACCGACGGCCCGTCGCGCACCCGCGACCTGCTGGTCGCGATGAACGAGCACATCCGCAACCACATGGCCTACAGCAGCCGCGAGGAAGAAGGCACGCAGTCGCCCCTGGATACCTTGAAGCTGGGCAGCGGCACCTGCCGCGATTTCGCGCTGCTGATGATGGAGGCCGCGCGCCGGTTGGGCGTGGCCACGCGCTTCGTGTCGGGCTACCTCTACGACCCGGCGCTCGATACCGACCTGAGCGCGGGCCCCGGAAGCGCCCTCGGTGGCCCGCAAATTACCGTGGGCGCGGGCAGCACCCACGCGTGGCTGCAGGCCTATCTGCCCGGCGCGGGCTGGGTGCCGTTCGACCCGACCAACAACTTCCTCGGCGGCAATCAGCTGATCCGCGTCGGCGTGGCCCGCGACCCGAGCCAGGCGGCACCGGTGTCGGGCACCTGGTACGGTGAATCCGACGCCTATGTCGGCATGGACGCGTCGGTGCAAGTGCGCCGCGTGGCCTCGCGGCCATGGCGCCAGACACCGCCGATCCCGGTGACCGTGCCAAGCGTGTAGGAAAGGTCTTACGACCACAGCGTGGTTTGTACCGCATGAGGTTCACTGCCGAACGCACGACAATTTCGTGTGAGTCGCCCATTCATCCGCATCGTCTGCCCGTACGCATGGGACATCTGAAAACCTACATCGTCGAAGACAGCCCGGTCATTCGTGAGAACCTGATCTGTGCGTTGGAGGAACTGGTCAGCGTTGATGTGGTCGGCACCGCTGCCGACGAACAGACGGCGGTGCAGTGGTTGTCGAGCAAAACCAATGACTGCGATCTGATGATCGTCGACGTGTTCCTCGCCCAGGGTTCCGGGCTCGGTGTGTTGAAGGCCGCACGCGACCACGAAAAACCGACCAAGCTTGTGGTGCTGAGCAATTACGCCACCTCCGACATGCGGCGCAAATGCCTTGAGCTTGGTGCCGACCGCGTGTTCGACAAATCCAACGAAATTGACGCGCTGATGGCCTATTGCACGCGACTGTCTAACGGCGATTCCGGCAACAGCGGCTTCGCAGCGCTGTCGTGAACCGCAACCCGCGCCCGCCCTTGCCGCGTTACTGAATCAAGCCGTTCTTCAGCGCGTAGTACGTCAGGTCGCTGTTCGATTCCAGCTTCATTTTTTCCATCACCCGTGTGCGGTAGGTGCTGACCGTCTTTACGCTCAATGACATGCTGACCGCCATCGTGCCGATCGCCTCGCCTTTGGCCAGCCGCAGGAACACCTGCAGTTCACGCTCCGAGAGCAATTGATGAGGCAGCTTGTCGCCGCCGTCGGCCAGCCCATCGGCCAGCAGTTCTGCCACGCCCGAGGTGATGTACTTGCGGCCGCGAAACACGGTGCGAATCGCCTTGGCAATTTCCTCGGGTTCGCAGTCCTTGTTCAGGTAACCGGCGGCGCCCTGCTTGAGCATCGTGGTCGCGTAATGCTGCTCAGGAAAGCCGCTCAGGATCAACACCGGCAAATCCGGCGCACGCGCCTTGATGGCGGCCAGCACCTCGACGCCGCTCTGGTCGGGCATCGCCAAGTCGACCAACATCACATCCACACCACCGGCGCGAACGATGTCGAGCGCTTCACGTCCGTTCGATGCCTCGGCCACCACCGTCAATCCGATCTCTTCAGACAGGAACTGACGCAGCCCGGTGCGCACGATGGCGTGGTCGTCGACGATAGCGATGCGGATCATGGTGTGATATGTCGGAGAAACTTGCAGCTTGTGCAGTCTAGGGCAACACCATGTGGATGACATTGCTGCAACGCTTCGGCCGAAGTGCCTATGCACTTCCGGTTGCCTGCATCGCCACACTGGTGCTGCTGGTGATCAGCGAAAGTTCGTATCGATCGGCCTCGGGGTCGATGGGGCAACTGGCTGCGATGGCGACCGCACGCACCGAGATTCAGTCGCTGTGGCGACACCTGATCGACGCCGAAACCGGCCAGCGCGGATATCTGTTAACCGGCCGCGCTGAATACCTGACACCGTATCGCGATGCGCTCGCGCAGATTGACGCATCGCTGCATTTGCTGACTGAGTACTACCGCAGCGATGCGCCGAGTGAACAGCTGGTGGGCCAAATCAAGACTCTCAGCTCACAAAAGCTGTCCGAATTGGTAGCCGGAATCGAGCTTTACGATAAGGGAAAGCAAGACGCATGGCGCGACCTGATGTTGACCAACATCGGCAAGGAAAAGATGGATGAAATTCGGGTGGCGTCGCGCACGCTGCTGGACCTCGAATCGCAGCGGATCACCCTCAAACGGGAAGGTGTACAGCGCACCTTGTTGATCAACCGCATCGGCGTGGCGCTGACCACGCTGATCAGCCTGCTGGCGGTGTCGCTTTATTTCCGACAAAGCCTGATGCTGAGCCAAGTGCAGCTGGAACAGAAGCTGGCCGTGCAGGTCGAGCGCGATCGGCTGGAAGCCGAGGTGAAGAGCCGCACCGCACAGCTCACCGAACTTGCTCAACATTTGCAGACCGCACGTGAAGACGAGCGCAGCCGCCTCGCGCGTGAGCTTCACGATGAGCTCGGTGCGCTTCTGACCGCGGCCAAGCTCGATGCGGCGCGTTAGAAGGGCAGGCTCGGCACGATGACGCCTGAGGTCGCCGAACGCTTGTTGCACCTGAACAAGCTGCTCAACGACGGCATCGCGTTGAAGCGCCAGATCATTGAAAACCTGCGTCCCTCTTCGCTGAGCAATCTGGGGCTGGCTGCCGCTTTGGAGATCATCACCAGCGAATTCGCCACGGCGTCGGGTTTGCTTGTTCACGTCAAATCGGCACCGACAGACCTTCGCCCGCCCGGTGAGTTGACGATCTACCGGCTGGTCCAGGAAGCGCTGACCAACATCGCGAAGTACGCCAAAGCCACCGAGGTCTGGGTCGATC
>JANPNF010000091.1:0-4781 GCA_031427315.1 Burkholderiales bacterium
ATCCCATCAGGGACAGCGGCCAAATACCGCACCAAAAGTCCGAATGTACGGGTGCAATCTTTACCTTCTAGCCGTCATCAATTGAAAGCTTGGCAAACCGGGGGCGTCCATGTACGGCTAGCGAAGCCATCTTGACCCGACGATCAAGCACGGGCGGGTGGCTGCCAACAGTGCGGCAGCAGTTCCTCGATCCGGCTGTTCAAGTGCGTCGGCAACCGCGTGAGCACGTCCTTGAGGTAAGCCCACGGATCGTGCCCATTCAGCTTGGCCGACTGCACCAAGCTCATCACGATAGCTGCACGCTGCCCAGCCATCTCGCTGCCCGCAAACAACCACGCCTTGCGCTTATGCATACATGAGCATGAGCGCAAGGCGTGGCTGTTTGCGGGCAGTGAATTGGCGGGGCAGCGGGCGGCGGTGGTGATGAGCTTGATGCAGTCGGCCAAGCTGAATGGGCACGATCCGTGGGCTTATCTGAAGGACGTGCTGGAGCGGTTGCCTACGCACCTCAACAGCCGCATTGAAGAGCTGCTGCCTCATCGCTGGAAGCCACGCAACTGACTCGCAGCGATTGGCCATCGTCAAGGTGGTGTGACTAGCCGGTTACGCTTCACCCACGCTGCCGGCCTGCCCACCGGCGCATGGGTGTTCTGCGCCGCAGCCGATGACACATCGGACAGCTATGCCGATGGACGCTGCGTGGGATCGGCCATCGGCATCGTGAGCGTCGAAGGCGAACTGGCTTTACTGGAGCGGATAGATCTGGCTTGCAAGGCCGAGGGGGTGGCGGTCGTAGCGCACGGCAGGGGCCTCGAACTGCTGCTGGTGACCGACGCCGACGACCGCAGCGCGCCGGCGCGGCTGCTGTCGGTGACCCTGCCGAGGGCATAGTCCAAGGGGGGCGGCACACCTGGCGAGGGATATCGATGATCGTGCAAAGCGAGCTGCCCGAAGCTTTTGGGAGAGCGCTGTGGTCGCGCACGCCACGTGGCAACGGGCTCCTACGGCTCGGCGGTCATCATCCTGCAGACCGATGGCCAGACCACCGCCGGGCCGGACCCGATGACCGCCGCGCAGATGGCGGCCGACCGTGGCGTCAAGGTCGTCACCGTCGGCTTTGGCACCAAGGACGGTGAAGTCATCGGCTTCGAGGGCCTGAGCATCCGCGTGCGCTTTGATGAAGCGAAGCTGCAGAACGTGACCAACCTGACACAGGGCCAGTATTTCCATACCGGCTCGGGCGCCGACCTCAAGCGGGCCGATGAAGCGCTCAAGGGCCGGCTCGTTTTCCAGAAACGCGAGACCGAAGTCACGGCGTTGTTCGCCGACCTGGCCGGGCTGTTCGTGCTGGTCGCCGCTGGACTGCCGGTGTGGTGGTTCGGCAGGGTTGCATGACCGACCGCCGCCGACGCGGGACGCTGCTCATTTCCTTCACCTACAACCAACGTGCCTTGCGGAACCGGTAGAACAGGTAGGAGCATGTCGATACGATGAGGCTCAGCGCGCCGACATAGCCGTACTGCCACTTCAGCTCGGGCATGTGCTCGAAGTTCATGCCCCAGATGCCGGCGAAGGCGGTGCACACTGCAAAGATCGCCGCCCACGCCGCCAGGCGTTTGGTCACCTCGGCTTCCTCGATGGTAACCATTGCGAGATTGACGTGGATGGCCGTGCCGATCGTGTCGCGCATGGAGTCGATCGTGGTTTCGATTCGCATCAAATGGTCCTCTACGTCACGGAAGTAGTCCTGCGATCCGGCGCAGACCTGTGGCACGCGGCCGCCGTGCAACTTGCCCACGGCTTCGAGCAGCGGGGTCACGGCGTGCCGGAGCACCATCGCGCGCTGCTTGAGTTCGTAAAGCTTCTTGATGATCGTTTTCGCAGCGCCGTTGGTGAAGATCTCGTGCTCGATGGTCTCCAGTTCAGCTTCCAGCGCATCGATGATCGGAAAGTAGCGATCGACCACTGCGTCCATCAAGGCATAGAGCACGAAGCCCGAGCCCATGCGCAACAGTTCGGGCTCGCGTTCGCAGCGCTCGCGAACGCCGAGAAATCCCAGCTTGCTCTTGTTGCGCACCGACAGCACGTAGTTCGGGCCGACAAAGACATCGACCTCGCCGACATTCAGGCCATTCGGGGCGTCGGCCGCAGCCTCCAGCAACTGAAGCACGACGAACAGCGAGTTGCCATATTCCTCGATCTTGGGACGCTGATGGCCATGCCTCGCGTCCTCGACGGCCAGATCGTGGAGGCCAAATTCGTGTTTCATCTCGTCGAGTTCCTCCGGGGTGGCATCGAGCAATGCAACCCAGACGAAACAGCCGGAGCGCGTCATGTAGTCGCTGATGTCAGCGACCGGAATGTCGGCCAGCTTGGCCCCGTTTTGATAGACGACGCAGTTGATCAACATCGGTGCAGCCCCTTGTGAATGAATGGAGCATCGATCTTGCCACTGGCCCTCTCCAGGCGTGGCGAACTGCTCAGCGGTCTACTGCATGGGCTTCGCAACGCCGCTATCGCACACCTTTGGTCAAGGCTTCTGGCGGGTGGAGATGCGCTACGGCTTCATGGACGGGCCCGATATGCCAACGGCGCTCGAACAATGTTCGCAGAAGGGCCTGACCATCGATCCGAGGGGGATCTCCTGCTTCCACAGCTGCGAGATCGTCGTGCCTACGCCGGGCTCCGGCATCACGCATTGGCGTGAGTTGCTGTTCGCGTCGATGTCGCGCAACGCGGGCAGCGTGGCCGACGTCTTCAAGCTGCCGCACAACTGCGTCGTCGAGCTGGGCACCCGCGTGCAGATTTGATCCACGACGGGCCGTCACCGGCCTCAATGGCCGTGTCGGTGACCGTGGTGCGCGTCGGGAACATGCGCATGGGCGTGTCGCAGTTCGCGGTGCTGATGCGGGTGGCTGTGCGCACCCTCCGGCATCGGGTCATGAAGGTGAAGGTGGTGGCCGTCATCGTGGGTATGGGCGTGTTCATGCGCCAGCGCTTCGTGGTCGTGCAGATGGCCATGCGACTCGGCCAGATGCAGTAATACCCCCGCCAGCATGACGACGCCTCCGACGGCCATGCCCCAGCTCAGCGAGCGATCGCCCAGGGCGACTGCCAGCAGCCCGCCGATGAAAGGCGCGAAGGCGAACACCGATCCCGTGCGCGCTGCGCCGAATGCGCGCTGGGCCAGCAGATGGAACCGCAGACTCAGGCCGTAGCCGCTCGCACCGATCGCCAGCAAGGCCAAGGCCTGGCCGGGGCTCGGCAAGCGCTCAGACGCCGCCACGGCCAACGCTGCGGTCGCGAGCGCGCCCAGCGCAGACTTGGCCAGCACCACCTGTCCCGGATCACGCTCGGCTACGGCGCGAGACAGCGTGTTGTCGATGCCCCATGATGCCGTCGCCGCCAGCACGGCGAGCAGCCCCAGCAGTTCCAGCCCGGCGTGCAGGCTCCGGTCCACCACCAGCAGCATGCCGCCGGCCATCAGCAGCAACATCGCCGTCCAGACGCGCCGGTCCATCACTTCGCGATACAACGCTCGCGCCAGCAGTGCGGTGAACACCGCCTCCAGGGCCAGCATCAGCGACGCGCTGGTGCCACTCGTGTGCTGCAGCCCCCATGCCAGCGCGACGGGTCCGATCACCGCGCCGAACAGCGCCATCCATCCGAGGCGTGGCAAGTCGGCGCGGCGCAGTGCGGCTTCGCGTTCGACAGGCTCACGCAACAGCGCGCCGACAAGTGCCGCGCCCAGGTACAGCAGACACGCGGTCGTGAAAGCGCCGACGGACTCGCCAGCCCGTTGAACCAAGGGTGTGCTGACACCGAACAGGCCGGCTGCAACCAAGGCGAACAGGCCACCTCGCAACGCGGGAAATCGTTGCGTCATGCGGGCATTCCGAGCATCGGCCGCGCCGTCAGTACGCTGGACGCGATGGCCGACGCACCGTGACTCGTGCGCTCACCGATCATCATCGACCCGATGCCGGCGCATCGCTCGCCACAAGGCGAGGTCGTAGGCGATCTTGAGCGCGCCGCAGGCGACGAGCGGCAGCGATATCCAGCCTGCCGCGAACAGTGCTCCGCTCAGGGTCGGGCTGAGTGCCGCCGCTAGGCTCCGGGGCACCGCCGTGAAACTGGCCGCCGCACTGCGCTCCGCGGGTGTCACCACGGCCATCACGAAAGCGGTGCGCGTCGGCACGTCCATCTGCGACAAGGCGCTGCGCACGAACAACAAGCCCAAGGCCAGGGGCAGACTGGGTGCGAGCGCGGCCAGGATCAGACAGATGTTGGCCGGGATGTGCGTGAATACCATCGTGTTCAACAGGCCGATGCGTCGCGCCACCAGCGGCGCGGCCAGCTGCGAAGCGGCACTGAGCAGACCGGCCCAGAAGAAGTACGCGCCAGCCTGGGACAGCGACAGGCCGAAGCGCTGGAACAGCCACAGCGAGAGCAGCGAGTTCACCACCAGGCCGCCGGCGAAGGCGTCCACGCTGAAGAGAGCGGCCAGTCGAACCACGATGCCGCTCGACGGACCCAAAGGCGCGACCTGCGCTTGTTCGTGCGCCGCCGAAGGTTTTGGAAGCCGCCGGTAGAGCCAGAACACCACGATGCCGAGCAGGCCGTAGAACACAAACATGCCGCGCAGAGCAGTAAGGTACGGGATCCCCGCGCTGTGGCCCAGCCAGTCCGGCAGACCGGCGGCGAGCGCACCGATGGCGGCGCACAGCGCGCTGAGCACGCTGTAGCGTGCGAAGAGCGCAGTTCTGGCCGGCCCTTGCGCC
>JANPNF010000092.1:0-2798 GCA_031427315.1 Burkholderiales bacterium
GGTGTCCAGTTCGCCAAGCCGATGCGGCCGCCGGGCCGGCACACGCGCACCATCTCGGCCGCCGATCGGGCGTGGTCGGGTGCGAACATGACGCCGAAGGTCGAGACCACGGCGTCGAAGCTCGCATCGGGAAAAGGCAGCGCCTCCACGTCGGCAGTCTGGAACGCCACGTCGAGCCGCTCGGCGCGCGCCCGCTCGGCACCACGCTCCAACAGACTGGGAACATAGTCGGTGGACGTCACGACGCAGCCGCGCCGCGCGGCGGCCAGCGTGACGTTGCCATTGCCTGCGGCGACATCCAGCACGCGCTCGTCGGTCTTCAAGTCGCAGGCCTCGGCCAGCAACTCGCCGACGATCTGCAGCGTGGTCCCGACCACGGCGTAGTCGCCCGTGCCCCAGGCGGCCTGCTGGCGGGTCTTGAGTGCGATCAAATCTGTCGGTGCGTTCATGTTGTGTCTCCTTGGCAATGGGGGTGAAGGCAGTGTCGAGTGCGCTGGGCGAGCAGGCCATAACGTGTGTGTGAATCGTTGTGAATTCGGGGGCGCTTAAGCTCCCGCTTTTGTCATGGCGAACATGCACGGTCCAACGCTCTCCTACCGTTTCGACAGCTTCGAACTGCGCCCAGCGCAGCGGCTGCTGCTGGGCGACGGCGAGGCGCTGGCCGTGGGTGCCCGAGCCTATGACCTGCTGCTGGTGCTGATCGAGCGGCGCGATCGGGTCGTGCCGCACGATGAACTTCTGAATGTCGTCTGGCCCGGTTTGGTGGTCGACGAAAACAACCTGCGCCAGCACGTCTCCAGCCTGCGAAAGTTGCTCGGTGCGAACGCGGTGCTCACGCTGCCCGGGCGGGGCTACCGTTTCGGCAAGGTGCTCGACGAAAGCATCGCCGCGCCGCTCGCACCGCCCACGGCGACGCCGATCTCGGCGGCGTCGACAGATCTGCCCCGCGCTACTGCCGTCAACAACCTGCCCGCCAACAAGCCGACGCTCATCGGACGCGAGGAGGATCTGGCAGCGGTGCTCGCGCTGTTGTGCGGCACGCATCTGCTGACACTCGTCGGCGCTGGCGGAGTGGGCAAGACCCGGATGGCGCTCGAGGTCGCCGACCATGTGGCAAACGATTTCCCGGACGGTGTCTGCATCGTCGAACTTGCCCCCGTCACCGACGCTACTTTGATCGTCGGCACCGTGGCCGGCACGCTGGACGTTCACGAAGAGGCCACCCGGCCACTGCTCGACACCTTGCTGGAATTCTTGCGCAGACGCCGCATGCTGCTGATCCTTGATAACTGTGAGCACTTGATCGACGCCTGCGCCGCGTTTGCCGAACAGGTATTGCGCTGCAGCGCCGGCACTCGGACACTCGCGACCAGCCGAGAGGCGCTGAGCGTGGCAGGCGAAGTCGCATGGCGCCTGCCATCGTTGCGAATGGCACCGCCCGGCACCTTGCTGTCGGTTGACGCGCTGCTCGACTACCCGGCCAGCCGCTTGTTCGTCGAACGCGCCCAGGCCGTAGCGCCGACCTTCCGGCTCACCCCCGAGAACGCCGCTGCCGTCACGCAGATCTGTCACCAGCTCGACGGCATTCCGCTGGCGCTGGAACTGGCGGCAGCGCGCGTTGGGGCGATGCGTGTGGAGCAGGTGGCCGAACGTCTGCACGATCGCTTTACGCTGCTGACGCGCAGCCGACGCACCGCCCTGCTGCGCCACCAGACGCTGCGCTCGCTCATCGACTGGAGCCACGAGCTGTTGAGCGAGCCTGAGCGCGTGCTGTGGCGCCGACTCTCGCAATTCGCCGGGGGATGGACATTGGCCGCCGCCGAGGCGGTGTGCGGTGCGCCGCCGGTGTTGCGCGACGACGTGCTGGAACTGCTGACTCATCTGGTCGAAAAGTCGTTGGTCGTGCTGGACACCCAATCCGACGAGCCGCGCTACCGGTTGTTGGAGACGATCCGCGAGTACGGGTTGGAGAAGCTTCTTGCAGCCGACGAACTTCAGTCCACCCGCGGGCGCCACCTGCACCACTTCGTTGATCTGGCCGAAGCAATTCGCCCGATGTTGACGCGGTTGGATCAATTGCGCGGGCACGCACAGGCCGAGCACGAGCTGGACAACATGCGGCTCGCGCTGCACTGGTCGCTGAACTCGGGCCAGCACGAACTGGGCCTGCGCCTGTTCAGTTCGCTGACTCGTTTCTGGTACAAAAACATGCTCTGGAAGGAGATGGTGGGCTGGCAGGAACGGCTGGCGGAAGCCAGCCCATGCACCGGTTCACCAACATCGCTGCATGTGGCCCGCTCGTTCTATGGCGCTGCGATGCTGGCCACCAACTACGACCCGCCCCACGGTCGCCGCTTGTGCGAGCAGTGCGCCAAACTCTCGCGTGCGCTGGACTTCGATGAAGGTCTGGCCTGGTCCCTGATGTGGATGGGCTACATCGACACGCGCCAGCGCAACGCGGCCACGGCCGAAATGTTCCGGGCCAGCCTGGTGCACGGCCGCCGCATCGCCGACCCATGGCGCCAAGCCTTTTTACTGGCTCAGGCGCTGATCTGCTACGCGGGCTACGAGGCGCTGATGGGACGCGACGAATCGGCAGAAGCCATGGTGGCGGAGTGCGAGGCCGAGATGGCGAAGATCGGTGGCGACAAGCTCTACATCGGTCACGGACGTGCGCTGCTGGGCACCATCGCCATCCGCCGCGGTCACTTCGAGCGCGCCGGCGAATTGCTGGCCGAGAGTCTGGCGCTGTACCGATCGGTGGAGTCGAAGTTCGACATCGCCGGCAGCCTGGCGCA
>JANPNF010000093.1:0-10741 GCA_031427315.1 Burkholderiales bacterium
ACACGTAGCTTCCTCGTTCAGGCTTGACTTGGAAAGACGGGGTTGAATGACCGCTTACCTTGAAGGTTCCAGCGGCGATGGGGCAGCCGGGTCCAAAAATCGCCTTGACGTCGTAGACGTTGCCCTTCGGTCTCGGCTGCAGCGTGGCCTCCATCGCACAGCCGTCGGCAGCCGTGGCCGTGAGGCGGCCGTTGTCGATCCTGGCCCGAAACTTTAGGCTGGCGTTGACCGAACGACCCTGGGCCGCGTACGTGCCGGAAAGCGTCGTGGGGTTCGTGTCCAGACTGGCGTTGTCGGACTCCCACGCGCCGATGGACTCGGTCACCGTGGTGTTCGCCGGCGGCCCGGCAGTGACAGTGGTCAGGGCGCCGAGCGCAATGCCGACTTCGTTGGGTGCCGCCAACGCCAACGTGGCGGGCCGCGTCGTCCCGTTTTGGAAGTCGTAGTCCAGCCCAATGGTGGGATCCGAGCTCCTGGCGCCCGGCAACCGGCGCACGACAAACATTCCGTCATAGGCGTACTCGTAGCTCGGTCTCGTGAAATCCGCCTGGTAGAAGCCGTAAGTCAGGCCGCCTTCAAAGCTCATCAGCAGCAGTAGCTGGTTGCTTCTGAAGTTGTAGCTGGTGCTCAGCAACCGAACCGGGCCTGCATCCTCAGGCCGCGCCGCGGTGGCCACGTCGTCGTCGGACCCGCCGCATCCGGAGAGGGCGAGTGCGAACGCAGCGATCGAGACCGCGGTCCTGGCCGCAGCAAGTTGGCAGCGAGATGTCAGCGATGGCGTCGACTTCATGGGGTGCACTCTACACACCGCCGCCGAGCTCCACCCTGGCAGGCCCGCCGTGGCAGCAGCAAGGGACGCAGCTCGAACTTCCACTGATCGCTGCGCGGTGCCGCCATTCTGCAAACAATCATCGCGCGGCCCCAACATGGCAACTCTGCGTCTAGCCGGGAGGCCAGACCCGCTGAGCCTCTCCGGCTAGCACCGCCGGTAGCGCAATGCACCGGTGCCCGTCGCACCGCTATGGACGCCCGGGACTTGCCCGCCATCACAAGTTCCGAAGCTGCTTTCATGCCTACTGCGCTTCAGCGCCTGCGTTTCGATGCTTTCCACCGCCAGGGCGGCCCGTGCTGCTACTGATGCACCCCCCAGTGGATCAGTTTTCGGTTGGCGTCAACACATCAGGCGGCGCTACGATAGAGGGCCTATGGCGCGCGTCGGTCTGTCAGACGTGGATTAGCAAACGAAAATCGCCTGGCCCGACTTCGATCCCTATTCGGCGAGCGGCCTGCTGGTCATGGCGCGCATCGACGCGCTCATCGCTCAAGGACGCGTTATCGATGCACCGTTGTCATTCGGCAATGGGTAAGCGTCAGCCACGTACGCCGGCCCCTTCATGACCCTGACGATGAAACACCCCAGGGCCACTGTCAGCACCAGCGTCCAGTGCAGCGTGACGAGCCCAAACATCGCGTAGTCCCACAACAGCAATGCGCCGTTGCTGGCGCCGAATTCGGGAACAGCCGGCGCCAGCGCGTGATTCACGGCCACCAGCGCCAGGGGCAGCAGCGTGCCCCACAGCAGAATGGCCGGCAGGCGCCGCCAGATAAGGTGCTCCCACCCTGGCGCCGATTGCACGAAGCCGGGTAGCTTGTTAAACAGGTTCATGATGACCTCGCCAAGTTTGGTGCTGAACACTCGATTAAAGCAATTCGCCCTGGCCATTTGGCGCGGCAGGTATTGGAGAACGAAATAACTGCAAATTTGAACGAATAAACGGCTAACGTAAACGAGCAATCTGCGAAGGTCGTTCATGCGGTGGCATTGAAGTTGCGCCTGCAGACCGGGTCGCTCGATCGATGCAAGCAAAGCCGAACAGGCCCTGAAGTACGCAGGCGAGATGCTGAGTTCCTTTCGCAACTCACCCTGTCGCCGGCCCAACCCGGCTGATTTGAGGCACACCCAGGCGAGCACTCTTTCGGGCCATCGGCGCATCGATGCCAACTGCTCGACTGATGCCGATGACCAGGACGAATGAAACGTCCTCGCCTCGGGTGCCCATCGCAAGACGTGGGCGACTCTGGCCAGGACCCATTGGCGTTGCCGCAGCCAAGTTGGCAGCGACGTCACCGCCCGCTGACCAGCCGTGGGCTCAAATGCGAAGCCCTTGACTGTCAGTGCTCGACGATTGGCCGTGGCCCGGCAAGCGCTGTCGTCGGAGTTCGATTCTGCGATCAGCGTGCGGGCCACCCCGTCCACAATCCGAGTCGAGTCGTTCGGTCGGGTACTCCGCCAGGGCAAGCGCAGGTTCATGCGCGCATTGCAGAGGTCCTGCAACCACAAGGCGTCGCCCGCACATGGAAGCTCGCAATCGAGCAGGGCTTGCGCCGTCTCGACGTACTGAACTACGCCGCCGAAATCCTCGACGTGATGGACCCTCGCCAGCATGCGCGTCGCCACCGGCGTCAGCCAAGTCCCGTGGATGCGGCACACGGTAGCCAAAGGGTTCATCCAGTGCCGATTCCACGTGAGCGGTTGACCAGCGTCCGTCGCATCCGACAGGCATCTTGGGCAGGCCCCGAGTTTCTCGGGCCACCACCGGGGCCTGCATGTCGAAGTAATCATCGTCTTGCCTGCCAATCCCGGCCGGCGTCTGGCTGCAAGCCGACGCCTATCTGTACAGCCAGCCCGCTCTGATGGCGCTCGGCATGACGGTGACGTGAGACAAGGACGTGACCTTGACCGACAGCGCTGGCAACGTGGTCAGTTCGCACGACCTGCTTACGGCCACTCCCTATCGCCTCAGTGCGCTAATTCATAACAGAGCGCCCGGCGCCAGCGCCGGGCCTGCTGGTGATCTTCACGCTGGCGACTTTCGGAGCCGGCGGCACCGCACGGCAGGCGATCGGCTTGGGGTGTCGCCCTCGGCGGCGACAAAGGCTCGCCCGCCGACGTCGCTGCTGAACCGGGGTCGGGAACCATCGAGGTCGGCGATCACGTCGCCATCTTCGGTGACTGGATCATTGACAATGCCTTCATCGACTGGCGCGAGTTGCATACGGCCCAGTCATTACTGCCGCGCTTGCTTCTTTGCCCTACGGAGCGCCGGTTTAGTCTGACTGGCACAAGGCGTGCAGGCCTCGTGGCGGCCCCGTCCCGCACCAGAGTCAACTATGCGGGAGCTGGGGGGTACCAATCCCTACCGCTCTTCGGCCAAATGGCAATGCAGGCCCTCAACCCAACACCGTATCCCGGTTCATTCGGCAGGCTCCTGCGTCGGGCGTGCGATGTCGGCCAGAACTTCCCGCAGGCCGCGTTCGGCAGCATCGACCGCCCCGGCGAGATAGCCCGGGAACTGCAGTGACCATTCGCTGCCAATACCGACCAGCCGGCCTTGCCATGCGCCCTCATCGGCGCTGCGGGAAGGGGCTGCGGCATGGTGGCCCGCAGCGTCCTGGTCGTCGTCGGTCGCGGTCAGCGGGTCGGCGGCCCAGTCCTTCAAGGCTTCGCCGACTGGTGTACCGGCACGCTTGCCAAACAGCCGGGCGAGTTGCGTGCGGCAGTGAGCGCGCAGCACCTCGTCGGTGACCTGGCGACGCACCCGCGCCGGCACACCGAGGAAGCCGAACAGCGCGGCGTGGCCGCCGGGCATAGAGATGTCGTGGATCTCGCCCATCGGGCCGACGCTGCTGCGCGCACTGCCGGAGAGGGCCTGCTCGCGCCAGAACGGCGTGTCGTAAACCGCCACATATTTCGCCTGCGGCGCCATCCAGGTCGGTGTGGCCCGCCAGCCGCGCGCGAGTTCGGCTGGCAGCGATGGCTCGAACTGCAGGCCGGTCGCGGCGAGTCGCGGAGGCAGAGCCAGCAGCACCTTCTCGACGTGCCAGACCGTGAGCTTGCCGGCCGTACCGTCAACCGTCAACTCGACACGATTGGCCTCGCGGCGCAGCCTCCTCACCGTCTGTCCGGTGCGGACGATGGAGGGATCGAGCCGAGCTTGCAACGCAGCGACGAGGGCGCCCGTGCCGCCCGCCAGCCGCATCGACGGCGGCTCGCTGGCATAAGCTTGCGTGCGAAGCGGCGGCGTCTGCGTCGAGCGCTCGACGAGCAGGTCGCCGTCTTCGAACTGACCAAAGCGCTGGAGCCCCAGTTCGGTTATCAGCCGGTCGAGTTGCGGCTGCAACGCTGGCCAGAACCAGCTCGGCCCGAGGTCGAAGCGATCGAGCGCCGACTCCGCCATGTCCACACCCGATCCCGCGGCGTCGATTGAGAGGATGCGGCCGCCCAGTGTGGTGCGCGCCTCTAGCAGCACGACGTCGCGCACGCCCCGCTGCACGAGCCGCCACGCCGCCACCAGGCCGGCCAGGCCCCCGCCGACGATGGCGATGGCGATGCGGGCATGGACCGTCGTCACGTCGCGAGCCCGGCCAGATGACCCGTCTTCAGGTAAAGCGTGGTGCCGGCGTCGCCCGCGTGGAGCTCGGGGGCGTCGCCGGGCGGAAGCCTGAGCCAGCCCAGCGCAACGAGCACGACGGCGCCGACGATCAACCGGCCTTCAGTCACCAGGAGCTCGGACCCGCCTGGCGCACCCAGGCGCAGCGTGTAGCGGGGCGGCAACCGAAGCACGCTCACCTGCTCGTGGTCGGCTGCGTACAGCGCGCAGACCTCGTGACGGCCATCAGTCCGCCAGGTGGACGGATCGCGCGTGTCGACGCGCACGGTGCGGGAGTCGCCCGCCGCCATCTGCCACAGCTTCACGAAGATCAGTGCGCCGTCCGCGCTCGACGGCTGATGTGCCGAGCCCGGCGGATTGCGCAGGTACCACCCGGGCCCGTAATCGCCACTGCTGTCGGAAAAGGTGCCGGACAGCACCAGGATCTCCTCGCCGCCCGGGTGACCGTGCGCCGGGAAGACCGATGCGGGCGCATACCGCACCAGGCTCGTGGCCCGCGCTCGCTCGGCGCCCAGGCGGTCCAGCATCACCCGCTCCACGCCGGGCTGCGGCGAGGCCACCCAGCGGTGTTCAGCCGCCGTCACGATGGCGCGGAGTGAGAAGTCGGGATGTACGAGCATGATCAGCTACGACTGTAGCCACGTCTTTCAGCTCCGCAGCGATTGCAGCCCTTCGCGGCTGGCGGCCGTATTCACGGTGACTGGCATCAAGTGGTCATCGGACTGTGCCGCCTGTGCTGGCCCGAACGGCCGCTACACCACGCGGTGCAATCGTAAGCCTCCGGCGATTCGGATGGCAACACGCCACCGACCGCTTTGCCGTCACATAGATTGGCGGTATCGACCCACAGCCGCCATCTGACCTGCGGGTTGGACCGCCGCAAAGCTGTCCTCGCCGATCTGCCACCAGACAGGCTCGCATCAGCCATGCCCCGTTCGGTGAAGTGTTGCTGGCGCTGGATTACCACCGCGGGCGCCGCACGGTCTCGGCAGACCAACAGCCGGACGTAGGACCACTGCACATGCCCGCGACAAACCCGGAGTTCGGCGGTCAAAGTGGACTCCTCGGGGTCGCCCGCACGGCGGCCTAAACACATCCACAATCGCGCCACTTCTTGAACCTGGAGCCTGTGTGAACTTTCGCCCGACGCGCCTGCTGGCGCCGCTAGCGCTGGCCGGCCTCGTGGCCTGCGCGCAGTCCCCGCAAGTGGCCGCGCCGGAGCCGGTACTGCCGCCGAATGCAAACCTCGTGGTGCAGGGCATCCCGGCCATCAGCCAGTCGCTGGTCGACCGGGTGCAGAAATACACCGACTTCCGCGGCCACGGTTTTGTCGACTGGCACCCGGCACAGCGGCAGATGCTGGTCTCGCACCGCAAGGCCGGCGACACGCTGACGCAGATCTACCTGCTGCGCAGCCCGATGGCCGAGCCCGAGCAGCTGACGATGGACGCTGAGCCCGTGGCCTCGGCCAGCTTCGAGCCGCGCGAGGGCAAGTCACTCGTGTTCGCGCGGAGCAGCGGCGGCGACGAGGCGACGCAGCTCTATCGGATGGACCTAAACACGCGCCAGGTCACGCTGCTGACCGACCCGGCTTACCGGCATTCCGCGCCGGACTGGCTGAACCTGTCGAGCCAGATGATCTACACCGCAGTTCCGCTGGATCGCACCGCGCAGGGCGGTCGCCGCGCCGAAGTCACCACCACCTTCTGGCTGATGGACCCGATGAAGCCCGGGGCCCGCCGCAAGGTGGCCGAGTTGCCCGGTGGCGGCTGGTTCGGCGGCGCCGTGTCGCCGGATGACAAGCAGATGTCGGTGACGCTGTACCTCTCGGCCAATGAGTCGCAGACCTGGGTGATCGACCTGGCCACTGGCGCCCGTCGGCAGCTGCTGCCTGCTGCAGGCGAGACGGTTCGCGGCACGCACTTCGCCGGAAAATTCACACCGGATGGCAAGTTCCTGCAGTTCGCCAGCGACCGTGCCGGGGAGTACCGCGAGGCCATGCTCCTCGAACTGGCCACGGGGCAGATCCAGAGCCTGTCGGCGCACGTGCCCTGGGACGTCTCGGGCGGCACCAGCACCAAGGACGGGCGCCTGACGGCGATGCAGTTCAACGTCGACGGCCGCGACGAGTTGCGCCTGTTTGACAGCGCACGCGGCTTCAGGGAGCTGCCGGCACCGAAGATCCCGGCGGGGAACATTGGCACGACGCGCTTCCACCCGGCGCGTGCGGACCTGGCCTTTACGCTCAACAGCGCGCAGGGGCCGAGCCAGATCTACACGCTCGATACGGCCAGTAGCCAGGTCGAGCAGTGGACGCGGGCCTATGCGCCGCCAGGCGTTGACATGAGCCGTTTCAGCGACCAGCAGATCATTCGCTGGAAGAGCTTCGACGGGCGCACCATCTCGGGCCTGCTTAACCTGCCACCGGCGCGTTTTGCCGGCAGGCGGCCGGTGATCGTCGACATCCACGGCGGCCCCGAGAGTCAGGCCACGATGGGCTTCATGGGCCGCTACAACTACTTCCTGCAGGAACTGGGCGTGGCCGTCATCCAGCCCAACGTCCGCGGCTCTACGGGCTTCGGCAAGACCTTCCTAGCGCTGGACAACGGCTTCCAGCGCGAGGACTCGGTGAAGGACATTGGCGCCCTGCTCGACTGGATCGCTGCGCAGCCGAACCTGGACGCCTCGCGCGTGATGGTCAGCGGCGGCAGCTACGGCGGCTACATGAGCCTGGCCGTCAGCATGCACTACGCCGACCGCATCGCCGGTGCGGTGGACGACGTCGGCATTTCGCATTTCGTCACCTTCCTTAACAACACCGAGTCCTACCGCCGCGACCTGCGACGCGTCGAGTACGGAGACGAGCGCGATCCCGCGATGCGCGAGTTCCTCGACCGCATTTCGCCGCTGACCAACGCGCAGAAGATCCGCAAGCCGCTGTTCGTGGTGCAAGGCAAGAACGACCCGCGCGTGCCCTACACCGAGGCCGAGCAGATCGTGGCCAAGGTGCGTGCCAGCGGCACGCCTGTGTGGTACCTCCGCGCAGAGAACGAGGGCCACGGCTTCGTGCGCAAGGAAAACGCCGACTACCGCTTCTACGCGGTCGTGAAGTTTGTCGAGAGCCTGCTGCTGAGGTAGGGCGGCGGCCGGGAGCCCGGCATGGTGGCTCGGCGTTGCCTCCAGCCTCGGCAGTGTTGATGGTCGGCGTCTGTTCGGCGCAGAAGCGTTACAGGTCGTGCGGGTCGCCGACCTTCCGGCTGGTGTAGCTCAGCACTTCGCGGCCGAAGAGCTGCACGCCCACCACGGGGCCGATGGTGTTGCGGTTGACGTACACGCTGCCCACGCGTGCGGTGTCCTCGATGTGCTTCTACACGCCCAGCGTCAGGCGGTGGCCGACGGCGTTGACCTGGCGCACGACAGCGTCGATATCGCCGGGCCAGCGCACCACCTGCAGCGCGTGCCTGGTCGTCGATCAGCGGGCCGACGTTGGTCGCGAACTCGGCCGGGTCGCCCACGCGCAGCCTTTTCATCGCGACGACTGCGCCCAGCGGCAGCCGAAGGAGCCTGTGAGAGCGCCGTCGATAACGGAGGATGTGGCAGCGCGCGTGGGCGTGTCGATCAGCCTGATCTCGAAATACGAGAACAATAAGTTGCTCCCACGGCTGACCGTACTGCACGCGCTCGTGACGGCGCTGGGCACCAACATCGGCGCGCTCTTCGACGCCGACTGGAACGGCGTCGACCACGTGGCCCGCGCCGGAACGCGGCCCTGTATCGCTGCGGGCGGCGGGGGGATGCGGTGGGCGTGACACTGGAACGCGTGGTGCCGAACGGCCGCGGCCACCTGCTGCAAGGCAACATCCACATCATTGCTCCCGGCGGCGGCAGCATGGGCCCGATGCGCCATGAAGGCGACGAGGTGGGCTACGTGCTCGAAGGCCGGCTGACCCTGAGCAACAGCGAGGCGACGCATGAACTCGGGCCCGGCGACTCCTTCGCCTTCCCGTCCCACCTGCCCCACACCTACCGCAACGCCGGCACCGAGGTGGCGCGCATGCTGTGGATCAACACGCCGCCCACCTTTTAGCCCGGGCCGGCACCTTGGCACATCAATTGCTCACTCACTTTCCTAGCGTTCAACCCACTTGAATGCCGCCGCCAGGCGGGCCAAGATGGCACATTGCACGATCCCGATCTTCCACAGCCGCAGGAGCGACCCGATGAAAAACTTTGTATCCCTACGCCGTTGGTGGGCCGCGCCGTTGGGTGCCGCAATGTCGGCAGCCCTGCTGGCCACGCCGCTGGCTCAGGCCAAGGACACCGTGAAGATCGCCTTCATCGGCCCGCTGACGGGCGGTGTAGCGGCCAACGGCATCGGCGGTCGCAATTCAGCCGACTTGGCCGTGAAGTTGCGCAACGAAGACCCGAAGTCGAAATACAAGTACGAACTGGTGGTGCTGGACGACGAGTGCAAGCCCAACGTGGGCGTGCAGGTGGCCACCAAGGCCGCGGCTGACAACAGCATCATTGCCGGCGCCACGCACTACTGCTCGGCAGTGGCGATGAGCACGGTGGACGTGTACCGCAAGTTCGGCATGCCGATGATCGTCTGGGGCGCAGTGCTGCCCGAGATCACCTACGGCAACGACTTCAAGGAAGTGCACCGTGTCAACGGTACGATGATCAACCAGAACGAAGTCGCCGCGAAGTTCATGACCGGCCTTGGCTACAAGCGATGGGTCGTCATCCACGACACCACTGACTACGGCAAGGGCCACAACAAATACTTCAGCCAGTTCCTGACCAAGAGCGGCGGGCAGATCGTCGGCACCTTCGGCGTCACTGCCGATCAGCAGGACTTCACCGCCGAGCTCACCAAGGTCAAGGAGTTGAAGCCCGAGGTCGTGTACTTCGGCGGCCTCACGCCCATCGGCATCCGCATCAAGAGCCAGATGGACAAGCTCGGCATCAAGGCGGTGTTCGAAGGCACCTCGGGCATCAAGAGCGCGGCTTACCACGACGGTCTGGGCAAGGACCTGGCCGAGGGATCTTTGAGCTTCATCGAAGGCGCGCCCTGGGAAAAACTGCCTGGTGGCCTGAACTTCATCGCCAAGTACAACCAGGCCAAGTACAACGAGCCGCCCGAAGCCTATGGTCCCTTCGCCTTTTCGGCAGCCACGCTGATCATGGACGCCATCGAGAAGGTGGGTCCTGATCGCAAGAAGGTGCGCGCCGCGCTGAACGGAACCAAAGACGCCGACACGATCATCGGCAAGGTCACCTTCGACGGCAACCGCCAGAACATCGTGCCGCTGATCAGCAAGTACGTGGTGCAGGACAACAAGTGGGTGCTGTGGGAAGACAGCGAGTACGCCAACAAGAAGCGCAAGCTGCCCGGGCAGTGAGCCCGCCATGAGCCTGGAGATCCTCAGTCAGTACGTCATGAACACGCTCATGCTGGGCGTGATCTATGCGATGGTGGCGGTGGGCTTCACGCTCTTTTTCGGCGTTCTGGACGTCATCAAGTTCAGCCACGGCGACGTGCTGATGCTGGGCGGCTTCACCGCGCTGGCCACCTACGCGGGCACGCAGGCAGCTGGCATCACGAACCCGGCGCTGCAGCTGGGCCTGATGCTGCTGGCCGCGGTGGCCGTCACGGCGGCCACAGGCGCTTTCGTGGCCCGCTTCCTCGTGCTGCCGCTGAAGAACGCGCCGCCCATCAACGTGCTGCTTGTGACGCTGATGTTCGGCCTTGCGCTGCGCGAATCGGTGCGCTTGTTCTACCCCGACGGCAGCAATCCCAAGCCCTTTCCCCGCCTGCTGCCCGAGGGCCAGTTCCAGCTCGGCAGCGTGGCCATGCGCGCCGACAGCCTGATGCTGCTGGCCGCCGGCCTGGCCACCATCGTCGGCGTGCACCTGCTCATCACCCGCACCAAGCTCGGCCTGGCCATCCGCGCCGTGGCGCAGGACAGCGAGACGGCACGCCTGATGGGCATCGATTTCCAGCGCGTGGTGCTGGTCACCTTCGGCCTGGGCTCGGCGCTGGCCGCGATGGCCGGCGTGATGAACGGCCTGTACTACAACGAAGTGAACTTCGGCATCGGCCTGCTGCTGGGCGTGATCGGTTTCTCGGCCGCCATCCTGGGCGGCCTGGGCAATTTCCTCGGCGCCATCCTCGGAGGCTTCCTTTTCGCCGCGCTGCAGACCTTCGGCGCGGTGGCGCTGCCGGCCATCACGCCGTCGATTCCCAGCGCCTACAAGGACGTGTTCGCGTTCACGATGGTCATCCT
>JANPNF010000094.1:0-3492 GCA_031427315.1 Burkholderiales bacterium
GGCAGGCCATGGCAGTGGGCGACGCGGGCGACGGCGGCGCTTTCCATGTCGGCCACCACCGCCTCGGCGCGCGTGGCGAGCGCGCTCTTGGCCGCGCTGGTGGCAATGACCTGGGCGGCCTCGACCAGCGCGCCATCGAACACGGCATGTGCGCTCAGCGCGTCGGCAACGTCGCGCCGCCAGATTGCATCGATCGGCCAGCGCTGGCCATCGGTCGCGACAACGACGCTGGGCAGACACAGGGCGCCAGCGGGCAAGTCGGCTCCGAGTCCTGCTGCGCAGCCCCAGCTCACCAAGCCGCCGACACCGGCGTCAACCAATGCTTGCGCAGCCTGCGTCGCGCACCGTTCGCCCACACCCGATACCGCCAGCAGTGCCTGCTCGCCGAGAGCGCGTTGCTCGCCGACTCGCAGCACCTCGCGACACAAGGTGCGCGATTCCGAGGGCAGTGCGACGACGATGCCGACGCGGGTGACGCTCACCTCAGGCGGCAACCCGCTGTTCGACAGCAGACTCCACAGAAGCTGCAGCAGGCGCCTCGACCGGCGACGCGAGGCGCCGCGGCGTGCCGGTGAGCCGGGCATAACGCGCCAAGGCCCAGACCGGGAAGTAGGCGCTGTAGCCGTGGTACTTAAGGTAGAAAACGCGCGGGAAGCCGGGCGCGGTGTACCAGGGCTCGGTCCACAGCCCTTTGTTGTCCTGCGTGGCTACGAGATAGGCCGCGCCGCGGGCCACGGCACTGCAGCGGCCCGCGCCCGCTGCCATCAGCCCGAGCATGGCCCAGGCAGTCTGAAACGAAGTGCTCTCGCTCGCCTGGCCGGCGGTGGCCGGGTGCTCGTAGCTGTCGTTGTGCTCGCCCCAGCCGCCATCGGCGCGCTGCACGCTTTGCAGCCAAGCCACCGCACGCTGCACCGCCGGGTCGCTCGCAGGCACGCCGATCTGCTCGAACGCCGCCAGCACTGACCAGGTGCCGTAGAGGTAGTTCGTGCCCCAGCGCCCAAACCACGCCCCCGAGGGCTCCTGCTGCTGGCGCAGGTAAGCCATGCAGGCATCGAGCTGCGCCCGTGCCGGCTCGTCGAGCAGCCAGAGCGCGATCAGGCAACGGGCGCTGACATCGGCGGTCGGCGGATCGAGCAGCGCGCCGTGGTCGGCGAACGGGATTTCGTTGAGGTAGTAGTGGGTGTTGTCAACGTCGAAAGCGCCGAAGCCGCCGTTGCTCGACTGCATGCCGGCCACCCACTGCACGGCACGCCGCAAATGCTCCTCATCGGACGCACGCCCCGCGGCATTCATGGCCCAGGCAACCGCACTGGTGTCGTCGAGGTCGGGGTAGTGGGCATTGGCGTACTGGAACGGCCAGCCGCCGCCAGCGAGGTTGGGCCGCGAGTCGCGCCAGTCACCAGGCTCGTCGCTCAACTGCACGGCATCGAGCCAGGCCAGACCGCGCTGAGCCGCCTGCAGGCCCACCGGACCGGCTTCCAGCAGCGCGAGCGCGGCCAGCGCGGTGTCCCACACCGGGGGCAAACAGGGTTGGCAGTAGGCTGAGGTGTCGGTGACGACCAGCAGGTCATCGATCGATTGGCGGGCGGTCACGCAATGCGGGTGGTCGGCTGGATAGCCCAGCAGGTGCAGGGCCTCGTACGCATTCACCATCGCCGGGAAAATGGCTCCCAGCCCGTCTTTGCCGTTCAGGCGCTCGACCATCCAGTCTTCGGCCCGGCGCACTGCGCGGGCGCGCAACCAGCGCGGGATGAAAGGCTCTACCCGCTTGCCGATCGAGTCAAAGAGCAGGAACGCGCGATTGAGCGTCGAGCGCACCGGGAAGTAGTCACGCTCCTCGTCGGGCGGGGTGGTGAACAGCTCGGCGATGCCGACGCCGTCAGGATTGCGGGCGCGCGGCTTCAAGCTGCACAGGACCAGCAGCGGCACCATCACCGTGCGCGACCAGTACGACACCTTCGACAAATGGAATGGAAACCAGCGCGGCAGCAGCAGCGCTTCGACGGGAATGAAAGGCACCGCGCGCCACGGCACCTGCTGGAACAGCGCCAGCGTGATGCGGGTGAACACATTCGCGCGGGCCGCTCCGCCGTGAGCCAGGATCGCGCGCCGGGCACGCTGCATGTGCGCCGCGTCGGGAGCGTCGCCGGCCAGCTTCAGCGCGTAATACACCTTGACCGAGCAGCTGAGGTCCATCGCCCCGCCGTGGTAGAGATACCACCCGCCATCGGCCTGCTGGCGCTTGCGCAGGTACACAGCCAGCTTGGCCGCGAGAACGCGATCAACCTCGCCCATGTAATGCATCATCAACAGGTACTCGGCTGGAATGGTGCAGTCGGCTTCGAGTTCGAAGCACCAGTGGCCGTCGGCATGCTGTCGCGCGAGGAGGGCGCTGATGCTGCGCCCCAGCGCCGCTTCGATGGCTTCGGGCTTGGCCTGTGGCTTGTCGGTCAAGCCGAACTGAAGCATTTCACCCACGTTCACACTGTCCTTGTTGAGTCGCCATGTCGTGCATCTGGCTGGAAGCTGCACGGATCATGTCCGGCGGGTCGAACCATTAGCGACGACGCTGAACCGAGGTTCAAACCGTGCCCAGCCGCCCTGAGCGCCGCAATAACTATATGCGTGAACCGCAGGCCGTCGCCGCTAGGAATCGTCGTCGATGCAGCGTAGCGGGCCCGGCTGAACCGCGCCTGAACCGCGGTTGTCACAGGCACTTCTGGGGTTGTTCGGGCGCGGGCAGTGGCCGAAGTTAGACTTACGATGATGTTGTCACCCGAAAGACGACGGTCGAAGAACCCTCACATTTATGAGCATTCCCTTCAGGCAAAAACTGAGTGTTGGCGCGTATGTCGTCAAGCAAAAACTTCTGGGCAACAAGCGCTATCCGCTCGTGTTGATGCTGGAGCCGCTGTTCCGCTGCAACCTGGCGTGCGCCGGCTGCGGCAAGATCGACCATCCCGACGACGTGCTCGACAAGCGGCTCAGCGTGGCCGAATGCCTGGAGGCGGTCGACGAGTGCGGCGCGCCCGTGATCTCGATCCCCGGTGGTGAACCGCTGTTGCACAAGGAAATGCCGGAGATCGTGCGCGGAATCGTGGCGCGTAAGAAGTTCGTCTACCTTTGCACCAATGCCCTGCTGCTGAAAAAGCGCATGGACGACTACACGCCGTCGCCGTATTTGACGTTCTCGGTTCACCTCGACGGCGACCGCGAGCGCCATGATGAGGCGGTCTGCCAGGAGGGTGTGTTCGACCGCGCCGTTGAGGCGATCCAGCTGGCGCTGGCGCGCGGCTTCCGCGTTAGCGTCAACTGCACGCTGTTCAGCGGCGAGACGCCGGAACGCGTCGCGGCTTTCTTGGACTACCTGGTCACGCTCGGCGTAGAAGCCGCCACGATTTCGCCCGGTTTCAGCTACGAGCGGGCGCCGCAGCAGCATGTGTTTCTGCAGCGCCAGGCCACCCGCCAGCTGTTTCGCGACATCTTCAAGGT
>JANPNF010000095.1:0-13188 GCA_031427315.1 Burkholderiales bacterium
CCCGGGGCGAAGTAAGCCACTGGGTTCTGCGGCCAGACCCGTCGCGGTGTTGGTGTCACCCCGACGGGTGTGGGCCCAGAAAACACTGGGGTAAATAGCCCCCGGGAAAGGCGTGTTGAGGGATGGGTAAACAGGCAACACCCGGCGCGGGGCGCCCCCCCCCGCGACGGCCACAAGTTGAATTCGCCCCACTTCAGGAGCCTTTGATGAAACTAAAAACCTTCTTTGCCGCCACCGTGCTGGCCGCGTCGACGACGCTGTCGTTCGCCGGCGGCCTGCTGACACTCAGCCCCGACCCCGTCAACCCGAACACCTTCACCTCGGTGGTGACCCAGACCTCGTCGGCTGAAATCTTCACCGACACCTTCGACTTCGCGGCCCTGACGTCCAGCGCCGATGTGGTCTTCGCGTTGTTCAACGTCATCCGCCCGGCACAGTTCTTCGTGGCCAATGTGACCTCGGGCAGCAGCAGCAAGTCGTTCAGCTTCTTCCCGGAAGACGGGCCACTGTCCCCGGTGTCGTTTCACACGAGCATTGACGCGAACACGCCTTTCACCTTGACAGTGCTGGGCTCAGGCGTGCCCGTGGGTGGCGCACCGTTTGCCACCGGCTTATTGACCTATGGTGTCGCTGTCGTGGCCACTGTGCCGGAGCCCGAAACGTATGCCTTGATGCTGCTGGGCTTGATCGGGGTCGGCGGTATGGCACGCCGTCAGCAGCGCGCTGCAACGTTGTCGATCGCCTGATCGAGCTGCCCTGGCGGGCGCAGGCGGCCAGGGCAGCCACGCGGCTCCACACTGAGGGGGCGGCGCTCATCGCTCAGAATCGAGCGATGAGCACATCTCCCGAAGCGCAGGCACCGAGCTTTTCCAGCGCCGAATTCCGCGCCGCCTTGCGCACCTTCGCCACCGGCGTGACGGTGATCACCGCGCTCGACGCCAGCGGCGCGCCGGTCGGCGTGACGGCCAACTCCTTCAACTCGGTGTCGCTGACGCCGCCGCTGGTGCTGTGGAGCCTGTCGCGGCAGGCCTCGACGATATCGGCCTTCAGCCGCGGCTCGCACTACGCGATCAACATCCTGGCTGCCGACCAGCGCCACGTCGCCGAACGCTTTTCGCGCCGTGACATCGACCGCTTCGACGGCATCGCCATGCGCACCGGCGCCAGCGGCGCGCCGATCCTCGACGGCGTGATGGCAGCGTTCGAATGCTTCAACCGCAGCCAGTACGAAGAGGGCGACCACATCATCTTCGTGGGCGAGGTCGAGCACTGCCACCACCGGGAAGGCGCGCTGCCGCTGATCTTTCACGACGGCAAGTTCTACACCGAGCTGCCGTTGTGACCGGCGGCGCGGCGCCCCACGGCTAGGCCGCTTTTTTTGAGGCCACCTTCTTTGCCGCCGCACCCTTGGCAGCCGGTTTGGCAGGCCGCGGCTCGAACTCGAAGCTGACCTTGCCTTCCTTCGCGTCGAAGGCCAGCCGCGCCTTGAACTTGCGGCGGGTCTTGTTCGACACGAAGTTCTCCAGCAGATCAGTCTTGCCGGTCTGCAGCAGGCGGGTCATCTGCTCGCGCGGCACCGGTTGCTGCAAGATGATCTTGCCGCTCTTGAAGTCGCAGGTGACGTTGGCGCCGATCGCGTGCTCGCACACATAGCTGCTGCCGTGCTCGTAGACCTTGCCCTGGTCTTTCGGGCAGTGGCCCAGCGACTCTTGTTCAGAGAAATCGACCGGCTCGCCGGCCTCGGCCTTCGCGTCATCGCCGAAGTCGAATTCGAGCTTCCAATTCTTGATCTCGGCATCGAACACCAACTTGATCTCGGCGGTGAACGGCCAGCCGGCTTTTGAACGGAAGCCCTCCAACGGGCCGATCTTCTTGTTGGCGATGAAAGCTTCGACCTCGGGCAATTCGAAGCTGCGGCTGCCGGGGATCTTGCTGATGGAAAATCCGCAGCCCGGCCCTTCGGCGCCCTCCACCGGCGCCGCACCGCTCTTGCCGACGCAGGTGTAGCGGCGGTAGTTTTCCTTGACCACGCCGCCGCAGTTCGGGCACGGCACGGCGAGCGTTGCGTAGTCGCCGGGGATGGTGTCGCGGTCGTACTCCTTGGCCTTGGCGACGATGCGCTGCGTCATCACCGCAATCTCGGCCATGAAGGCGTCGCGGCTCAACTTGCCGTGCTCCATCTGCGCGAGCTGGTATTCCCAGTTGCCGGTGAGTTCGGGCTGGGTGAGCTCTTCGACCTGCAGCCCGCGCAGCAGCGTCATCAATTGAAACGCCTTGGCGGTGGGAATCAGTTCACGGCCTTCGCGAACCATGTACTTCTCCAAGATCAAGCCTTCGATCGTCTGCGCGCGAGTCGCTGGCGTGCCCAGGCCCTTCTCGGCCATGGCTTCGCGCAACTCGTCGTCGTCGATCAATTTGCCAGCGCCTTCCATCGCACTCAGCAAGGTAGCCTCGGTGTAGCGCGCGGGCGGCTTGGTCTTCAGCGGGTTGACATCGACGTTTTCGGTGCGCACCACCTCACCGGCCGCCACCGCCACCAGGTTGGCGTCGTCTTCCTGCGCCTCGCGGCCATACACCGCCAGCCAGCCCGGCTTCACCATCACCTTGCCATTGGTCTGGAAGGTGAAGTCCTTGCCGGCGGCCTTCACTGCGGAGATGCGGGTGGTGACCATGAACTCGGCCGGCGGGTAAAACACCGCGATGAAGCGCTTGACCACCATGTCGTAGAGCTTGGCCTCGATTTCGGTCAGGCTCTTGGGCGCCTGCAGCGTCGGGATGATCGCGAAGTGATCCGACACCTTGGCGTTGTCGAAGATGCGCTTGTTGGGTTTCACATACCCGTCGTTCAGCGCCTTGCGCGCGTGGCCCGACAACACACGCAGCGGGCCGGGCAGGTCTTCATCGGCCAGCATCGCCATGGTTTCCTTGACCACCGGCAGGTAGTCCTCGGGCAGCGCCTTGCTGTCGGTGCGCGGGTAGGTCAGCACCTTGTGCTTTTCGTACAGCGCCTGCGCGATCGACAGCGTCGTCTTGGCGCTGAAGCCGAAGCGCGAGTTGGCTTCGCGCTGCAGGGAGGTCAGGTCGTACAGGCTGGGCGCGCTCTGCGTGCTGGGCTTGGCTTCTTCGCTGACCGTGGCCGGCTGGCCGCGCACGGCTTGCGCGATGGCCTGTGCATCGGCTTCGTTCCAGAGGCGGTCGCCGCGCAATTCGGGGTCGTCGGGGTTCTTTTTCCACTTCGGGTCGAACCATTTGCCGTCGTATTCACCGGCAACCGCCGCGAAGGTCGCCTTGATCTCCCAGTAGGGCCGCGACACGTGCTTGCGGATTTTTTCTTCGCGCTCGACCACCACGCTCAGCGTCGGCGTCTGCACCCGGCCCACCGTGGTTAAGAAGAAGCCGCCGTCGCGCGAATTGAATGCGGTCATCGCACGGGTGCCATTGATGCCGACCAGCCAGTCGGCCTCGCTGCGACTGCGCGCCGCATCGCTCAAGCCCTGCATCTCGGTGTCGCCACGCAGCTTGTCGAAGCCGTCGCGGATCGCCTGCGGCGTCATGCTCTGCAGCCAGAGGCGGCGGATCGGCTTGTCGATCGGCTTTTTCTCGCTGCCTGCGTACTGCACGATCAGCCGGAAGATCAGCTCGCCTTCTCGGCCCGCGTCGCAGGCATTGATCAGCGCGCTCACGTCCTTGCGCTTGACCAGCTTGACCACCGCCGCCAGCCGCGACTTGGCCTTGTCGATTGGCGCCAGGTCGAAGTGCGGCGGGATCACCGGCAGGTTGGCGAAGCTCCACTTGCCGCGCTTGACGTCGAATTCCTCCGGCGCCTTGATCTCCACCAGGTGGCCCACCGCCGAGGTGACCACGTAGCGGTCGTTTTCGAAATGGTCGGCCTGCTTGTCGAACTTGCCGGCCACGGGGGTGAGCGCGCGCACGATGTCCTGGGCGACGCTGGGCTTCTCGGCAATGATCAGAGTCTTGGTCATGATTTTTGTTAAGTGCTGGATAGGTGTCGCAAGGTTGATCGACACGCACTCGATGCGCGACGCTCGCCTCTCTACAATTCGAAATCTCGCGCGCACGCACACACAGGTGCACGCTCGCACGGGCGCACGCCTGCGCACGCCCACCAATTCAATGTACCCAAAGAAGTCGATGACGCAAGTGACGGCACAAGAGATGACGCCAGCGAAGGCGAAAACCAGCTCCGCCACGACATCGACGCGGCGCTTCCAGGTACGGCGTAGCAGCGTGCACGGTCGGGGCGTGTTTGCGGTGGCTCCGATTGCCCGCGACGAAAAAATCATCGAGTACACCGGCGAGGTGATCGGCTGGCCCGAGGCCGTGCGCCGCCACCCGCATGACCCCGCCGACCCCGACCACACCTTCTACTTCAGCCTCGAAGGCGGCCAGGTGATCGATGCCATGGTCGGCGGCAACAGCTCGCGCTGGATCAATCATGCCTGTAACCCCAATTGCCAGGCCGATGAAACTGACGGGCGGGTGGTCATCCGGGCGCTGCGCGATTTGCAGCCGGGCGATGAGCTGTTCTACGACTACGGTTTGGTGCTCGATGAACGCCAGACCGCGAGAGTGAAGAAGCAATACGCCTGCCGTTGCGGCAGCTTGTCCTGTCGCGGAACCATGCTGGCACCGAAATCACGATGAACTCCTTTATGCCGCTCGCTGTCGACCACGGTCTGGCCTGGAACGTGGAGCAGCTTTACCACCAGCTGGCGCCGCGGCTGCCAAACTTGAGCATCGAGGTGGTCTCGGAGATCGCGTCGACCAATTCGGCGCTGCTGGAGCGGGCCCGCGTCGCCAGCCGGCTGTCGTTCGAAGGTGACCAGGCTCAGGTGCGCCGCAGCACCGAAAGCCAGGCGTTCGGGCGCCGCACCGCCGACCACCAGCCCTGTTTGCTGGTAGCCGAACACCAGACGCAGGGGCGCGGTCGGCAGGGCCGGGTGTGGCAATCCGAGGCGGTGGCGTCGCTGACCTTTTCGCTGGCGATGCCGCTGGCGCCGGTCGATTGGTCCGGCTTTTCGCTGGCGGTCGGTGTGGCGCTGGCAGACGCGCTCGATTCGGCCGGACGCGACGTCGGCGCCAACGACGCAGCGCCCACGACCGCCCCTTGGATCGGCATCAAATGGCCGAACGACTTGTGGCTGATGCCGCCCGAGGGCAGCACGGCCGAGGGCCGCAAATTCGGCGGCCTGCTGATCGAAACCGTGCCGGCCGGTGAGATGCGGCTCGCCGTGGTCGGCATCGGCCTGAACGTGCTGCCCTTGCCGCTTGCCCAGGCGCAAGCCGCCAGCGGATTCGCCTGCCTGCAGGAAATCGATTGCGAGGCCAGCGCACCGCAGGTGCTGGCGCGCATCGTGTTGCCGCTGGTGGAGGCGCTGCAGCGCTTTGAGCGTGAAGGCTTCGCTGCCTTCGCGGATCGGTTCGCTGCGCGTGATGTGCTGCGTGGCCGCGCGGTGCATGCCGCCACCGCGAGCGTCGGTGGATCAGAGGCTTTGCTGCGTGCTGCCAGCGGCATCGACGGCGTGGCCGAAGGCGTGTCGGGCAACGGCGCATTGCGTGTGCGCGGCGCTGACGATGGGCTGCGGGAGGTCATGTCCGGCGAGGTCAGTGTTCGCCTGCAGCCTGTCTCTGGAGTTTGTTGACACCATGTTGCGAGGCTTGCTGCTGTTTGTGCTGCTGGCGAATCTGGCCTTCTTCGTCTGGTCGCAGGGCGGTGTCGGCAGCAGCGGTGCCGCTGCAGGCGGCGAACATGAACCCGAGCGGCTGGCACGGCAGGTACGTGCCGATGCGGTGCAGCTGCTGACACCATCGGTTGCGTTGGCCGCCGCCCCACCGGCTTCGGCGGCAAGCGCTGCGGCGAACCCAGCCAGTGCCACCGAGGCGGCCAGCGTGCCGGAGGCCCCGGCCTCGGACGCCGCCTCGTCGCCAGTGCCTGCAGAAGCCAGCGCGTCAGCCGCGGTCATGGGATCAGCGGCATCGACCGCACCTGCGGCTTCAGCAGCCTCGTCGGCCTCGGTCGCCAGCGCCGCGCTGGTGGCCGCGCCTGCGCTGCCGCCACCCGCAGCGCCACCCGGCACGCGCTGCCTGGAGGCCGCCCCGTTCAGCGGCACCGAACTGGCGACGGCCGAAACCGCCCTGGCGGCCAACGCAAAAACCAGTCGCATCGCCCGCCGGTGGGTGCCGATCACGCCAGACGCGGCCAGTGCGCCGGCCGCACCGCAGCACCGCTTGCGCATCGACGCCACGCCGGGCGAGGTGGCAGTGTTGGAGTCGCTGCCGGCCAGCGTGGTGGGCCGCAGCTTCGCGCCCTGCACCTCCCGCTGAGGCGGCGTGACGCCTGGGATGACACAGGCGCCCCGGTTGCGTCTTACTTCGCGACCACCCGCACCATCTCCAGCACTTTGTTCGAATAGCCCCATTCGTTGTCGTACCAGGCGACGATCTTCACGAAGGTGCTGTCGAGCGCAATGCCCGCATCGGCGTCGAACACCGAGGTCATCGGCTCACCGCGGAAGTCGGTCGACACGACCTTGTCTTCGGTGTAGCCCAACACACCCTTCATCGCGCCTTCGGATTGCGCCTTCATCTCGGCGCAAATTTCGGCGTAACTGGCTTCCTTGAGCAGCTCGACCGTCAAATCGATCACCGACACGTCGGAGGTCGGCACGCGGAACGACATGCCGGTGAGCTTCTTGTTCAGCGACGGGATCACCACGCCGACCGCCCTGGCCGCGCCCGTGGACGACGGGATGATGTTCTCCAAGATGCCGCGGCCGCCGCGCCAGTCTTTGTTGCTCGGGCCGTCGACCGTCTTTTGCGTCGCGGTGGTGGCGTGCACGGTGGTCATCAGGCCGCGCTTGATGCCCCATTTGTCGTGCAGCACCTTGGCGACCGGCGCCAGGCAGTTGGTGGTGCACGAGGCGTTCGAGATGATCGCCTCGCCCTTGTAAGTGCCGTGGTTCACACCGTAGACGAACATCGGCGTGTCGTCTTTCGACGGCGCCGAGAAAATCACCTTCTTCGCGCCGGCCGCCAGGTGCTTGGCGCCCGTTTCTTTCGTCAAGAACAGCCCCGTGGCCTCCACCACGATGTCGGCGCCCACCTCATTCCATTTCAGCTCGGCCGGATCCTTCAGTGCGGTGAGGCGGATCTTCTTGCCGTTGACGATCAAGGTGTTGCCCTCGACCGCAACCGTGCCCTTGAAGCGGCCGTGCACCGAGTCGTAGCCCAGCATGTAGGCCAGGTAGTCGGGCTCCAGCAGGTCATTGATGGCGACGACTTCAATCTCGTCGAAATTTTGGATCGCCGCACGAAACACCATGCGCCCGATGCGGCCGAAGCCGTTGATGCCGATCTTGATGGTCATTGCAATGTCCTGGGAGTTGAATTCGGTCGGGGTCGCGGCGCGCGCAAACATCAATGCGTCAGCGCTTGAGCGCGTGCAGCACGGTCGCCACCACGTTGTCGGCCGTGAAGCCGAAATGCTTGAACAGCACCGGCGCGGGCGCCGATTCGCCGTAGGTGTCGATGCCGACGACGGCCGCGCAGCCGTATTTCCACCAGCCGCCAGTCACGCCCATCTCGACCGCGATGCGCGGCACGCCCTTCGGCAACACGCTGGTTTGGTAGGCCGCACTCTGCCGGTCGAACACCGAGGTCGAGGGCATCGAGACGACGCGCACCGCGACCTTGTGTTGGGCCAGCAACTGCTGTGCGTGCAGCGCCAGGCTGACCTCGGAACCGGTGGCGATGATCACCGCCTGCGCCTTTTTCTTCAGCCCGACCTCGCTCGGTTCGGCCAGCACGTAAGCGCCCTTCGAGATGTCGTCGAGGCCGTTCTTCGGCAGATAAGGCAGGTTGTGACGCGACAGGATCAGCGCCGTCGGGCGGTCGTGGTTCAGCAGCGCACAGGTCCAGGCGATCGCAGTCTCGGCGGTGTCGGCGGGGCGCCAGACGTCGAGGCCCGGAATCAACCGCAGTGAGGCGATGTGTTCGACCGACTGGTGCGTCGGGCCGTCTTCGCCCAGGCCGATGCTGTCGTGGGTGAACACATGCACCACGCGCAGCTTCATCAGCGCGGCCATGCGCACGGCATTGCGGCTGTAGTCGCTGAATGTCAGGAAGGTGCCGCCATAGGGGATGAAGCCACCGTGCAGCGCGACGCCGTTCATGATCGCCGCCATGCCGAACTCGCGCACACCGTAGTTGATGTGACGACCGCCGTTGCCAGCGCCCTTGTCGTCAAAGCGCAGCGCGGGTGTGCTGGCCGTGTTGGTGAACACCGAACCAGTCAGGTCGGCGCTGCCGCCCAGCAGTTCAGGCAGCGCCTTGGTGAAGGCTTCCAGCGCGATCTGGCTGGCCTTGCGGCTGGCCACGGTTTCAGCTTTGGTGTGCGCCGCCAGTGCGGCATCCACCGCCACCTGCGCGAAGTTCTTCGGCAGCTGGCCTTCCATGCGGCGCACGTACTCCAATGCGAGTTCCGGGTGGGCTTTGCCGTAGGCCTCGAAGGCGTCGACCCATGTCGACTCGGCCGCCAGGCCGCTGTGGCGCGCGTCCCATTGTTCGTAAACAGCCTCGGGGATCACGAAAGGCTCCGAGGTCCAGCCGAGTGCGGCGCGGGTCAGCTTGATCTCTTCGGCACCGAGCGCCTCGCCGTGCGCCTTGGCGGTGCCGCCGCGGTTCGGCGAGCCCTTGCCGATGGTGGTCTTGCAGCAAATCAGCGTCGGCTTGTCGGCGCGCTTGGCTTTCGCAATCGCGGCGTCGACCGCGTCGACATCGTGGCCGTCGACGTTGGCGATGACGTTCCAGCCATAGGCCTCGAAGCGCTTCGGCGTGTCGTCGATGAACCAGGGCGCTACCTGCCCATCGATGCTGATGCCGTTGTCGTCGTAGAGCGCGATCAGCTTATTCAGGCGCCAGGCGCCGGCCAACGCGCAGGCTTCATGGCTGATGCCTTCCATCAGGCAGCCGTCGCCCAAGAAGACGTAGGTGTGGTGGTCGACGATGGTGTGGCGCGTGTTCCCTTCCACGCGATTGAACTCAGCCGCCAGCAGCTTCTCGGAAAGCGCCATGCCCACCGCATTGGCAATGCCCTGACCCAGCGGGCCGGTGGTGGTTTCGACACCCGGCGCGACGCCGACCTCGGGGTGCCCCGGCGTCTGGCTGTGCAGCTGGCGGAAGTTACGCAGCTCGCTCATCGGCAGTGCGTAGCCGGTCAGGTGCAGCAGCGCGTAGATCAGCATCGAGCCGTGGCCGTTGCTGAGCACGAAGCGGTCGCGGTCTGCCCAGTGCGGGTTGCCCGGGTTGTGCTTTAAGTGCCGGCTCCACAGCGCGACCGCGATGTCGGCCATGCCCATCGGCGCGCCGGGGTGGCCGGAATTGGCCTGCTGCACGGCATCCATCGCCAGGGCACGGATGGCATTGGCCATCAGGGAGGTGGAGTGGTTTGACGCAGTGAAAGCCATGCGGGTCCCTGAGGTGGCGGTCGATCAAAACCCCAGATTCTAGGAGGCCTTGATAATTTGTCGGATGCTTTGTTCGACACCCACCGCTGTCCTCGACAGCCCCCCATCGAGCGCCCGTCAGTGAAAGCCATCGTGCTGGCAGCGGGCCGCGGCGAGCGCATGCGCCCGCTCACCGACACCGTGCCCAAACCGCTGCTGCCGGTGCGCGGCAAGCCACTGATCGAATGGCACTTGGCCGCACTGGCGCGCGACGGCATCGGCTGCGTGGTCGTCAACACCGCATGGCTGGAAGACCGCATCGTCGACACACTGGGCGATGGCGTGCGCTTCGGATTGACTCTGCATTACTCGCGCGAGGGCCGTGACCATAGCGGCGCGCTCGAAACCGCGGGCGGCATCGCGACCGCGCTGCCGCTGCTGCGCGGTGCGCCACAGGCGCCCGACGGCGACTGCTTCTGGGTCGTGTCGGGCGACATCTACGTGCCCGACTTTCGCTTCGATGCGGCGGTGGCGCAACGCTTCGCCGCCAGCGACCGGCTCGCCCACCTGTGGCTGGTGCCCAACCCGCCGTACCACCCGCAAGGCGATTTCGGGCTGACCGCCAACGGGCTGGCGCTGGCCGACAGCGCCAGCCCGGGCGCTGGTCCCGACATCCGGCGCTGGACCTACGCCAACATCGCCCTGTGCCGCGCCGCGCTGTTCGACGGCATCGCGCCCGGCACCCGGGCCGCACTCGGCCCGCTGCTTTTCACCGCGATGCGAGCACAGCGCGTGAGCGCCGAGGTCTACCGCGGGCCGTGGGAGAACGTGGGCACGCCGGCTCAATGGGAGGCGTTGAACGGCTCTTGAGGCGACCGCCGCTTCAAGTCGATTCCTCGTCGAAGTAGTCGCTGTCGAACTTCGGGATCCTGACGGTGCGGCCGGAAACACCCACGTCGTGATCCATCATCAATTCGACCAAGCGGTGGCCATCGATGAGCACCACACGCTCGACGGATTTGGCGAAATCGATGGCCAGTTGCGTGTATCCGGAAGTGGTGATGAACACACCCTTGTTCGCGCGCTGCCCGGCGAGAGCGCCGTAAAACCCTTGCACTTCCGGTCGCCCCACCGTGCCCTGCCATCGCTTGGCCTGGACATAAACTTTTTCCAGCCCCAGCTTGTCCAGTGAGATGACGCCATCGATCCCGCCGTCGCCTGAACCGCCGACACGCTGAAGGTCTGCGCGGCTCGCGCCATAGCCCATGCGATGCAGCAGATCGAGAACGATGGTCTCGAAGAACGAGGGCGACACCGTCGCCAGGGTTTCGAGAAGTTCTGATGCAACGGCCGCCCGAAGCTCGACGATGGCCAGCCCGAGCCGGTCATCGGGGCTGACAGTCGTGGGCGTTGCGGTCATGTCAGGAATCAGCGTCGCAACATTCGACGTATCAGCTTCTGCCGCAGGCCGCAAAAGGACTTCCGTGTAGTCACGGGCCAGCTGCTCGATCTCAAGCTGTCGCAAGGGCTCGGCATGCGCGTGTGCGTAGTCGCTGCCCCTTGGGGTGAGTTGCCAAAATCCACGCCGCGGGCTGCTCGACAGGCCGGCTCGCTTCAATCGGTCGTGCGCCCATCCAGCGCGGTTTTTGTAGACGGGCTGGCTGCCACTCGGCAACAACTCCAGCTTGTCGTCGTGCGAAACCTGTAGCGCCTGTGCGGCTGCCTCGTGCACCTCACGGGCCGGTGCGCCACTGGGATGTTCAGCCAGGTACCGCAGGATGGGCTCGATAAATCGGTCGTAGGTCGGGACAGTCATCAGGCGTACTCGCTGGCTGTTTGCATGCAAAAAATTCTCAGCGATGCAACTGTGCGCTGGGTGCGTCGACCGCACCATCCGGCGCGTCGGCATCCCGGCACTGATTGACCTCAAGCGACAGGTGCGCCAGCGCCGGGTAGCCGGCCAGTCGCGCGCGGTAATCGGCCGACGGCAGTGGCGCATCGGCCACGATGCTGACAATAGCGGCGTACTGCTGGCGGCCGACGCGCCACAGGTGCAGGTCGGCGACGCGGGCATCGCCGTCGGACTCGATGGCGGCGCGGATCTGATCGACCAGCGGGTGGTCCATCTCGCGGTCGAGCAGCACCGCTGCCGTCTGGCGCAACAGCCCGACCGACCACACGCCGATGACCACCGCGCCCAGCACGCCGACCAGCGGATCGAGCCACTGCCAGCCCAGCCACAAGGCTGCTGCGAGCGCGATGATGGCGAGCACCGAGGTCAACGCGTCGGCCAGCACATGCACATAGGCGGCGCGCAGGTTCAGGTCGTGGCCGCCATCGGCGGTGGCAGTGGGGTGGTCGGCGTGCGCTTGGGCCGCATGGGCGTGGCCATGAGGCCGGCCGTGCGGGTGGTCGTGCGGGTGGTCACGGTTGTGCGCAGGTTCGTGGGCGTGAGCGTGCACTTGCGCACCCTGCCCGCCGGGCGCGGCGGGGCTATGGTCGTGCCCATGGGGCGCGTCATCGGCGCCGTGCAGCAGCCAGGCCGACACCAGATTGACGGCCAGCCCAATGCACGCGACCCACAGCGCGGTGGCCGCATTGATCGGCGTGCCGTGCCACAGCCGCAAGGCCGATTCGAACCCGATGCCCACCGCCACCATCGCCAGCACCAGCGCACTGGCAAAGCCACCCAGCACCTCGATCTTCCAGGTGCCAAAGGCGTAGCGGCTGTCACGCGCATGGCGCCGCGCCAGCGCATAGGCCACCGTGGCCACACCGAGCGCCAGCGCATGCGTGCCCATGTGCCAGCCGTCGGCCAGCAGCGCCATCGAGCCGGTCTGCCAGCCGCCGATGATCTCGGCCACCATGGTGATCAGCGTCACCGCCAGCACGACGCGGGTGCGGGCTTCCCCGCGGCGGTTGCCGCTGTCGAACACATGGCTGTGCTGCCAGGGGCTGAGGTCGTGGTTGTGGGGGGTCATGGGTGGTGCTCGATCAACGGGTTGCGCACTTTCAAGTTCGGAAAGCGGGTGAAGTCGCGGTCTGCGGACCAGAGCTCGCGCACACCGTGTTCCAGGCAGATAGCTGCGATGCGGGCATCGTGCACCTGGCCGCCGACCACGCGCGCTGCCAGCAGCAGCTCTTGCAGCGTCACCCAGTGGTTTGCTCCCTCGTGCAACAGCACCAGCGACGGAGACGCCAACCAGGCGGAAACCTGCTCGCACGCCTGGGCCAGCGTCGATGCCGGCTTGAAGGCCCGTGGGTTGGTCACGACGCCATAGAACTCATGCAGGCAAGGCCACGCGATGGCCCATGCCGATCCGGACGCCGCCAGCGTGCCGATGGCCTGATGGGCCGCATCGTGAAAGGTCGATTCGCGGCGGTGGGCGTAGACCAGCACATTCGTGTCGATCGCGATCACCGGGCAGGGTCCACGTCGTAAGCCAGTGCGCGCTTGTCTTCCCAGGAAAGTCGTTCGTACAGCGGCTCGCCACCGGGCGACCCGACGCTGCAGTCACGCAATTTGAAGGCGGTGCGTTTGGCGCTGCGCTCGGCGACGACTTGGCGCAGACCTTGTTCGACGAGCGAGCGCAGGGTTTCGCCATCACGGGCGGCGATGCGGCGCACTTGGCTCAGCAGCGGGTCGGAGATGTCAAGCGTAGTTTTCAAGGCGAACCCCACAATTATGGCTACCCATATTTTACAACCCATACAACCATCCGCT
>JANPNF010000096.1:0-18181 GCA_031427315.1 Burkholderiales bacterium
GCCTTGTTTGGCCTGTGAGCCATGACTGATCAACCGCGTCGTGTCGTGGCCGCAGCCACCCTGCTGCGGGGTGAAAACGTGCGGATGCTCGGCAAGCTGTTGGTCGTCACGATGTTGATGTTCGGCTTCGGCTACGCGCTGGTGCCTCTGTACAAAGCGGTGTGTACCGCGCTGGGCATCAATGTGCTGACGCTGTCGGACAAGGTGGTCTCGGGTCGCAACTCGGCGCCTGGTGCCAACTCGCAGGTCGACAAGAGCCGCACCATCACCGTCGAATTCGACGCGAACTCGCGCGGCATTTGGAAGTTCAAGCCCGCCGTCACCAGCGTGCAGGTGCATCCTGGTGAACTCACCACGGTGATGTACGAATTCACCAACACGCAGAACCGGACGATGGCCGCGCAGGCCATTCCCAGCTACGCGCCGATGCAGGCGATGGCGCACTTCAACAAGCTTCAGTGTTTTTGCTTCAACGAGTACACGATGAAGCCCGGCGAGACCAGGCAATGGCCGGTGGTTTTCGTGATCGAGCCCAAGCTGCCGAAGGACGTCACCACCATCACTCTGTCGTACACCTTCTTTGAAGTCGGCGGCAAGGTGCCGGCGGCGCCGCAGGCGGTGATAGTCGACACGCTGGCAGGCCGTTCATGAACGCGCCCGGTTCGGGCTTGAAAGCCGCATCGCGCCGCAAGCTGTCGTTTTTTCAGACGATGCGGGCGGTGGCGTGGTCTTTCTTCGGTGTGCGCAAATCGGCAGACCTAGAAAAAGATGTGAACCAGCTGAATCCGCTGCATGTCGTGATTGCCGGTGTGATGGGGGCGCTGGTGCTGATCGCCGTGTTGGCGACGTTGGTGAACTGGGTGTTGGCAAGCGGCATCGCTGCTTGAGATTTGGCGGAAGGTCGCCAGCGCTTCGTCGCGGCGATGCTTCCATGGCAATGTAGAGATTCGGGATTCAGGAGAAATCATGTCGGCAGCGACCCCTACGGCCAGCGCACACAGCGCGGCGCCTTATTACTTCGTCCCGGCACCGTCGCGGTTTCCGGTGCTGGCGGCACTCGGCCTGTTCTTGATGATTTTCGGCGGCGGGCAATGGGTCAATGGCGTCAGCTGGGGCAGCTATGTCACGCTGGCGGGGCTGTTCACCTGGGCCTTCGTGCTGCAGGGCTGGTTTCGCACCGCAATCGGTGAAAGCGAAAGCGGCTTGTACAGCGACCGCATCGATGTGTCCTATCGCTGGAGCATGAGCTGGTTCATCTTCTCCGAGGTGATGTTTTTCGCCGCATTTTTCGGCGCCCTGTGGTGGACACGCATGCACGCCGTGCCCAGCCTCGGCAGCCTCGACAACGCGGTGCTGTGGCCTGACTTCAAGGCCGTTTGGCCCAGTGCACAGGCAGGCTTCACCGCATCACCGGCCGGAACAATCGATGCGTTCACGACGATGGGCCCGTGGCCGCTGCCCACCATCAACACTGCCTTGCTGCTGAGCTCGGGTGTGACGCTGACGATCGCCCACCACGCTTTGATCGCCGGCCACCGAGCCAGGACCATCGGCTTCATGTGGATCACTCTGCTGCTCGGGTTCACCTTCATCGGCGTACAGGCTTATGAATACCACCATGCCTACAGCGAGCTGAACTTGAAGCTCACCAGCGGCATCTATGGTTCTACCTTTTTTATGCTGACCGGCTTCCACGGCTTCCATGTGTTGGTCGGCGCGCTGATGTTGCTGTTCATCACACTGCGCCTGCAAAAAGGCCACTTCACGCCGCAGCGCCATTTCGGTTTCGAAGGCGCGGCCTGGTACTGGCACTTCGTCGACGTGGTCTGGCTGGGGCTCTATGTGGTGGTGTATTGGCTCTGAGCCTCCCGGCTTCCGCCAGCAGCAAAATAGCCGCATCCAGCGGCTTTTTTGTTGTGCTTGTCGCGCGGGGTGTCCGGTCAGCGCAGCGGAATGCCCGACGGCTGGATCCAGCCCATCAGGTAGCTGCCGATCAGGCACAGGAACAGCAGCACCGACAGGCCGACCCGAAACGCGAGGGCGCGCATCATCGATCCGGTTTTCGGTTTGCCGTCGCGGCCATCCTGAACCATCGACACGCCGGCGAACACCAACGCTCCAATGATGCCAATGAACGCAATGCCAATGAGGTACTTCATACGAACCGATTATCCGCGCGCCGTCTCCGCTTGGGGTGAGCAACAACACCAATGACGGCAACTGCCAGCAAGCCGGATCGATCCCGCGGGCGCGCGGTGATCGTGTTGGTTGTAGCTGCGATCGGCGTTGCCGCAACGGCACGCCTTGGGGTGTGGCAGCTCGATCGGGCGGCGCAGAAAGAGGCGTTGCAGCAGTCGCTCGACACCCGCTCGCAGTTGCCGACGGTCGAGGCCGCGATGCTGGCCGATACCGCCGAAGCCGCGGCCGAGCAGCACTACCGGCGCACCGTCGTGCGAGGGCACTGGGTCTCGGCGGCAACGGTGTTCCTCGACAACCGACAGATGGACGCTCGCCAGGGCTTTTTCGTTGTCACGCCGCTGCGCTTGAGCCAGGCGCCAGGCGTGGTGCTGGTGCAGCGCGGCTGGGTGCCGCGCGATCTGCTCGATCGCACCCGGGTGCCCAACCTGCCCGAGGCGCCCGGTGAAGTCACCGTCACCGGCCACATTGCCCCGCCGCCGGGCAGGCTGTACGACTTTGCCGGCGCTGCGTCGGATGTGATCCGTCAAAATCTAGATGTCGCGGCTTTTGCGAAAGAGTTGTCGCTGCCGCTGAAGCCGCTGTCCATCGTTCAGGACGCCAATGGTGCGCCGCAGGACGGCTTGCTGCGGCGGTGGCCTCGGCCGGATGTCGGCATTCAGCGGCATTACGGCTATGCGTTTCAGTGGTTTGCGCTTTGCGCCTTGATGACAGGTCTGTATGTCTGGTTCCAACTCGTCCGGCCCCGCCTCCGCCCGCAGCGCTGAGGCCGATCTGGAGTCGCCGCTGAGCTTCACGGTGCATTCGATGCCGACGCCCGATCTGTCGCCGCGCCGCACCGCGTCCGGCCGTCTGAAGATGCTGCTGGTGCTCGGCGTGTGCGCCGCGCCCGTCATCGCCTCCTACCTCGCCTACTTCGTGATCCGCCCTGAGGGCCGCACCAACTACAGCGAGTTCGTCACGCCGCCGCGCCAGATCCCCGCCACTTTGCCGCTGCGCGACCTGGCAGGTCAGCCGGTGCCGGCCGCCCGCCTGCACGGCCAATGGCTGGTCGTTGTCACCGCTGGCGGCGCTTGCGATGCGCGCTGCGAGTCGCATCTGGTGCTGCAGAGGCAACTGGTCGAGGCGCTGGGCAAGGAGAGGGACCGCGTCGACAAGGTCTGGCTGATTGCCGACGACGCAACACCGACCCCGGCGCTGCTGAAAGCGATCGCCGGCGCGCAGCCGACCAGCGTGCTGCGCGTGCCTGCTGAGGCCTTGGCGCAGTGGTTGAACCCGGCCGAGGGTCACCAGCTCGATGAGCACCTGTACCTTGTCGACCCGATGGGCCAGTGGATGATGCGCACGCCGGCAGGTCCCGACGCGGCCAAGCTCAAGCGCGATCTCGAACGGCTGCTGCGCGCCTCCGCATCGTGGGATCAGCCCGGCCGATGACATCGCGCCGGTCGTTGCTCTGAGCCCCGCCATGAATGTTCTCGCCTACGACCTGGGGCCGCTGCCGACGCTGGTGCTGATCGGCGCCGTCGTGGCCCTGGCGCCGGTGCTCTGGGTGCTATGGCGCCATCGGCGCAGCGACCCTGCCGTGCGCCGCCGCGCGCTGACACTGGTGACGCTGTTCCTCACCTTCGATCTGGTGCTGTTCGGCGCCTTCACCCGGCTCAGTGATTCGGGCCTGGGCTGCCCCGACTGGCCCGGCTGTTATGGCAGCGCGAGCCCGCTGGGCGCTCACGCGGCGATCGGCGCCGCGCAAACGGCGATGCCGTTCGGCCCGGTGACGCACGGCAAGGCCTGGATCGAGATGCTGCACCGCTATCTCGCCACCGGTGTCGGCGCACTGATCACGGTGCTCACGGTCACCGCATGGCTCGAAGTGCGCCAGCGGCGCACGGCGGCGGCGATGGCGGTGTCTCCGTGGTGGCCGACCGCGACGTGGCTGTGGGTGTGTGCGCAAGGCGCTTTCGGCGCGCTGACGGTGACGATGAAGCTCTACCCCGCGATCGTCACGCTGCATTTGCTCGGCGGCCTGGGCCTGCTCGCGCTGCTGGCGATCCAGAGCCAGCTGCCGTTGCGGCCGAAGCTGACGCTGTCGCCGGCGCTTTACCGCGGCGTGGCGGCGGTCACGGTGCTGACCATTTTGCAAATCGCACTCGGCGGCTGGGTCAGCACCAACTACGCCGTGCTCGCCTGCAGCGAGTTTCCGACCTGCCAGGGCAGCTGGTGGCCGGCCATGGACTTCGACCACGGCTTTACCGTGCTGCGCGAGCTCGGTGCTGGCAAGGACGGCGGCTACCTGCCGTTTGCCGCGCTCACCGCGATCCACATGGTGCATCGGCTCGGGGCGGCGGCGCTGCTGCTGGCCATGGGCGCGCTGGTCTGGCGCCTGCTGGCCACCGGCGATGCCGCACTGCGCCGCTGGGCTGCGGCGCTGGCGGGTGCCATCGCGTGGCAGGTGGCCAGCGGGCTCGGCAATGTGCTGCTCGACTGGCCGCTGGTGGCAGCGGTGGCGCACACCGGTGGGGCAGCGGTGCTGCTGGTGGTGCTGGCGATGCTGCTGACGCGCGCACGGCCTGATCTTGCGGCCGCCCACGCCGCCGTGTCGCCCGGCCGCGGCGGCATCCGCGCGGCTTCGTAGAATCATCGGCTGGTCTGAACATGTCTGAAACCCTCACCACCTCGCTGCCGATCGTGCGGCAACCGTCGCGCGTGAGGCAGTTCTACACGCTGACCAAGCCGCGCGTGGTGCAGCTGATCGTGTTCTGTGCGGTGATCGGCATGCTGCTGGCGGTGCCCGGCGTGCCCGATGTGAAGCTGGCGCTGTCGGCCACCGCGGGCATCTGGCTGGTGGCAGGCGCAGCGGCGGCGTTCAACTGCATCGTCGAGCAGCACATCGACGCGAAGATGGCCCGCACCGCCTGGCGGCCGACTGCCAAGGGGACGCTTACGAATGCGCAGACGCTGACGTTTTCCGCCGTGCTGTGCGCGCTCGGCAGCGCGATGTTGTACTTCTGGGTCAACCCGCTGACGATGTGGCTGACCTTCGCCACCTTTGTCGGCTATGCAGTCGTTTACACCGTGCTGCTGAAGCCGGCGACGCCGCAAAACATCGTGATCGGCGGCGCCTCGGGCGCGATGCCGCCGGTACTCGGCTGGGCGGCGATCCGCGGCGAGGTGGGCCCCGAAGCGCTGATCCTCTGCCTGATCATTTTCCTGTGGACGCCGCCGCATTTCTGGGCGCTGGCGCTGTACCGCGCCGAAGACTATCGCAAGGCCGGCCTGCCGATGTTGCCGGTGACCCACGGCGCGGCGTTCACCCAGTTGCACGTGTTTCTGTACACGCTGGTGCTGTTCGCCGCCACCTTGCTGCCGTTCATCTCGGGCATGAGCGGTGTCGTCTATTTGGTGTCGGCGATCGCACTCGGCGGCATCTTCATCGGCTACGCGTGGAAGCTGTGGCGCAACTACTCCGACGCGCTGGCGCGCAAGACCTTCCGGTTCTCGATCTGGCACCTGATGCTGCTGTTCGCGGCGCTGCTGATCGACCATTACCTGAGGCCTTGGCTGTGAGTCCACGCCCGACGCGCCGCGTCCCGATGGCTTGGCGCCGACGGGTGGTGCAGGTCGGTGGCGCCGTGGCTGTGTGGTTGATGTCGGTGATGCCGCTGATGTCAGTAACGCTGCTCGTGGGCTGCGATGCGCCGTCGTCGGGCGGCAGTGTGGCTGCCGCTCCGTTCAAAGGGGTCGACATCACCGGCGCCGAGTACGCCCGCACCTTGTCGCTCACCGATCAGAACGGCCAGCCGCGCACGCTGGCCGATTTCAAGGGCAAGGTCACCGTCGTCTTTTTCGGCTTTACGCACTGCCCTGACGTGTGCCCGACGACGATGGCCGAGCTGGCGCAGGTCAAGGCCTCGCTCGGCAAGGACGGTGACCGGGTGCAGGGCGTTTTCGTCACCGTCGACCCCGAGCGCGACACCGCTGCGGTGCTGAAAACCTACATGGGCGGGTTCGATCCGAGCTTTATCGCCTTGCGTGGCAGCCCGGAAGACATCGCCGCCGCCGCCAAGGAATTCAAGGTGTTCTACGCCAAGGTGCCGGGCAAGACCGAAGGCAGCTACAGCATCGACCACACCGCGGGCTCGTATGTATTCGATGCGCAGGGCAAGGTGCGGCTGTTCGTCCGCTACGGCAGCGGTGCGGAGGCCGTGGCGGCCGATCTGAAGGCGCTGTTGGCGCAGGGTTGAAGCGCGCTGCTCCCACCCGATAAAAAACGGCTCCAAAAGGAGCCGTTTTCTATGATGAAACGATGACGCTCAGTGCGCTGTGCCGAGCGCCTTGCGCATCTTCTTCATCGCGGCAACCTCGATCTGGCGGATGCGCTCAGCGCTGACGCCGTACTCGTCGGCCAGGTCGTGCAGCGTCATGCCGCCGGAGCTGTCGTCGTTAACCTTCAACCAGCGCTCCTCGACGATGCGGCGGCTGCGCGCGTCGAGTGCGTCGAGTGCCAGCGAAATGCCGTCGCCAGACAGCCAGTCGCGGCGCTGCGCTTCCAGCACCTGGCTCGGCTCGTGGGTTTCGTCGGCCAGGTAGGCGATCGGGGCGTAGCTTTCCTCGCCGTCGTCGGTCAGCGGCTCCAACGGCACATCGCCGCCGGACAAACGGGTTTCCATCTCCAGCACGTCTTCGCGCTTGACGTTCAAGGTGCGCGCCATCGTGTCGACCTCGCCCTGCGTCAGCGTGCTGCGGTGGGTTTCACCTTCGGCGGCGCCTTCTTTCAGGCTCTGCTTCATTGAGCGCAGGTTGAAGAACAGCTTGCGCTGCGCCTTGGTGGTCGCCACCTTGACCATGCGCCAGTTCTTCAGGATGTACTCATGAATCTCGGACTTGATCCAGTGCATCGCGTAGCTGACCAGCCGCACGCCCTGATCGGGATCGAAGCGCTTGACGGCTTTCATCAGGCCGACATTGCCTTCCTGGATCAAATCGCCGTGCGGAAGGCCGTAGCCCAGGTACTGGCGGGCAATCGATACCACCAGCCGCATGTGCGACATCACCAATTGTCCGGCGGCCTGCAAGTCGCCCTGGTCGCGCAGCTTGCGCGCCAGTGTTTGTTCTTCCTGCAAACTGAGCATCGGAACGCGGTTGGCGGCAGAGATATAGGCGTCCAGGCTGCCGAGCGACGGGATCATTGCCCACGGGTCACGCAGCGCCAGCGCCGAAGCAGAGGAATGTAATGTGTTCATGGTGTTTATGGACTCCTGTCACCTACAGCTGACTGGAAATATTAGCACTCTTGGCTGTTGAGTGCTAACAGAGGGCGTTGGCTGCCAGGTCGTCGAATCTGGCTTCCATCACGGTGAGCAGCTCGTCGAGCGGTTCCACGGGGCATCCCTTTCAGTCGGGCAGCGGGATCACGAAGCATGACTGCGCTGGCAGCGCGCGCCAGGCCAGCGGCTGGCCGGGCGCGAGCAGGGACGCCTTCCAGGCGACATGCACGTCGACGGCTGCCACGGCCGCTTGACGCAGCAGGATGAAGCGCATCGTCCGCGTCTCGGCGCCGCTGCCGCGGGTCAAGGTCAGCTCGGCTTGCGGCCAGTGCGCGGGCAGGCACGGCGTGAACTGCAGCGTCTCGGCACCCTGCTGCAAGCCGAAGATCGATTCGATCGCCGCGCGGTGCAGCCAGGCCGCCGCACCGGTGTACCAGCTCCAGCCGCCGCGGCCCACATAGGGCGGCTGCGTGTACACATCGCCGGCCATCACATACGGCTCGATGCCGTAGGCCGCGCCGTGCGTCGGGTGGATGGCGCGGTGCGCCGGGCTCAGGCAGGTGAAGTAGCGGTAAGGCAGGTCGGCACGGTGCGCTTCCGGGATGCCGTTCGACAGCCTGGCCTGCGCCATCAGCGCCCACACCCCCGCGTGTGAATACTGGCCGCCGTTCTCGCGCACCCCCGGCGGGTAGGCCTGGATGTAGCCGGCACTCGGCTGCGCATGGGCAAGCGGTGGGTCCAGCAGCTTGATCAGCCCGGCGTCGTGGTCCACCAGGTGGGTTTCGACCGATTCCATTGCCAGCTGCTGCATCGGAAAGGGCGCGGCACCCGACAGCACCGCCCAGGCCTGCGCGATGAGGTCGATGCGCGCTTCCGAATTCGCGTGCGAGCCCAGTGTGCTGCCGTCGTCGAAATAGGCACGCTTGAACCAGCGCCCGTCCCAGGCCTCGCCGCTGAGTGCGGCCTTCCAGCCTACCGCCGCTGTTTCCCAGCGCAGCGCCCGTGCGGTGTCGCCGCGCTCGCGTGCCAGTGGTGCGAAGTCCGCCACCACCTGGCAAAGGAACCAGCCCAACCACACCGACTCTCCACGGCCTTCATGGCCGACGCGGTTCATGCCGTCGTTCCAGTCGCCGGTGCCCATCAGCGGCAGGCCGTGGCTGCCCGTGCGCAGGCTGTGGTCGATGGCGCGCGCCGCATGTTCATAGACCGAAGCGGTTTCGCCGCTGACGCTGGGCGCGTAGTAGGCGTCTTCGGCGCCCTCGGCAATCGCTGCGCCTTCGATGAACGGCACCAGCTCATCCAGCAGGCTGCCGTCGCCGGTGGTGTGCAGGTAGCGGGCGCAAGCATGCGGCAGCCACAGCAGGTCGTCACAGAAGTGCGTGCGCACGCCTGCGCCACCCGGCGCATGCCACCAGTGCTGCACATCGCCTTCGGCGAACTGCCGCGACGCGCCGAGCAGGATCTGCCGCCGCAGCATGTCGGGCGCGGCCCAGGTCAGCGCCATCGCATCTTGCAGCTGATCGCGGAATCCGAACGCGCCACCGGCCTGATAAAAGCCGGCCTTCGCCCACAGTCGGCACGACACCGTCTGGTATAGCAACCAGCGGTTGACCATCGCGTCGAACAGCGGGTCGGGCGTCTTCACCACGGTCGCGCCGAGCAGCGTGTCCCAGTGCTGGCGCACCGCGTCGATGCGCTGGGCCGCCGACGTCACTGCGGCCTGCACAGCGAGCTGCCGCGCCGCCTCGCGGTTGTCGGCATAGCCCAGCAGAAACACCCGCTCTACCGATTCGCCCGCCACCAGGCTCAGCCGGGTGGACAGCGCAGCACACGGGTCCAGCCCGCTGCCGCAGCGCTCGCCGAAGTGGTCGGGCAGCACTAGGCGGCCGCGTGCATCGAAGCATTCACGCCGATCGCAGGTCCAGTCATCGAGCTCGTTGCCGGCATCGCTGCCAGCCAGGACCAGAAATGCGGTGCCACCGCCGAAGCCGGCCGATTGCTCAGGCTGGGTGGCCAGCAGGGCGGTCAGCCCCGCGGCGCGGCGGGTGTCGATACCGGAGGACTCCGCAGAGCCCGCTTCAGGCAGCCGCTCCCGGTGCAAGGCGGTTTGCACCGTGCCGCGGTCGGTGCGGTTCGCGCCCATCATCCATTCAGCGATGCCGACCACGCGCAGCAGCAGCGTCTTGTGGCCGCGGTTGATCAAACTGATGCGGACCTGCTTGACCGCGCTCTGCGGGTCCACGCACCACGACACCGAGACATCCACCTCACCGCGCCGATGGGCGATCACGCTGTAGCCCTGGCCGTGCGCCACGCGGTAGCCCGCGCTGTCACTGTCAGGCAGGTGACCCCAGGCCGACGGTGCAACGCTCCACACCTCCAGCGTTCTCAGGTCCTGCAACAAAAACCACTCCGAGGGCGGGTCGCCCACCGGGTCGTTCGACCAGGCGGTGAGCTGGTTCATCCGGCTGTTCACCGCCCAGGTGTAGCCGCCGCCGGCCTCCGACCATTGACAACCGAAATTCGGGTTCGCCAGCACGTTGACCCACGGCCGCAGCGGCCGCCGCCGGGCGCCGACATCGAAGCGGAATTCGCCCGATGTCGCCGAGAACGCCCCCGCGGTCGCCGTGGCGGCAAGGTTGGTGTGCGGGGCGAGCGCCACCGGCGCGGTCGAGGTGTCGTGGCGCCGCAGCGAGGCCTGCTCGTGCAACTCGATCCACTCCTGCACGTGGCGCGGCAGCGGCCGACCATCGGCCTGCAAGCGCACGCGCGCCAGGCTTTGCAGTGTGCTCAGTTCGTCGTCCGACAGCTCGTCTGCGCGCAGCACATGAATGGCCGTGCTCAGCGGCGCGCGCGTCGAGCCTGCACCGCTGAGCGGGCTGAACTCGGCACTGCTGTCGGCCTCATGACGCTCGCGCAGCGCCATCAGCTCGCGCTGCAGCCCCATCAGGTACGACGCCGGCTCGGCATTCACCACCACCAGATCGCAGGCCACGCCGCCCCACGACCACAGCCGCATCGCCTGCGCCAGCGAGCGGATCAGCCCCAGCCCTTCGGGTGCCCCGGCTTTCACCAACAGCAGCGGCCGGTCGCCCGAAATGCCGAATCGCCACAACAGGCGCCGGTCGCACACCGCCAGCGCGGCGCCGGGAGCGCGCACCGCCAGCGTGCGCGGCCGCGCCACCGTCAGCACCAGCGCCGTCGTCAGCGACTGGATTGAGGCGAGCTGCTCAGGGCTGATGCGCAGGCTGCGAAAGCGGATGCCGGCCAGCGTGGCCGACATCAGCGAGGCGCGTTTGACATTGCTGGCCTGCCGGTACTTGTCGATCACCGCGCTCAGCGTGCCGCCGTTGTCAGAGGCGGCCGTGGCGAAGGTCAGCTGTGCCTTGCCTTGCGGCGCGATGCGCAGGCGCACCGACATCGCACAGACCGGGTCGAGGCCCGTGTCCAAGGCGCGGGCCGGGCCGGTGTCACCAAGGGCAGACGGCAACGCGCTGTCGAAAGCGGCCAGCGGTCGGCTCGTGCTGCGGTTGCGGCCGAGCCAGCGCTGGCGGTCGGTCTGCACCGCCACCGCGACCACCTGCGGGTCGCTCTCGGCCAGGAAGTGTGCGGTCTGCAGGCCCTGCTCGGTGGCCAGCCGCGGCGTGCGCTCGAAGCGCAGCGCCTGGTGTTCGGCCAGCCACTCGGCCCGCACGAACAGGTTGCTGAAAGCCGGATGGGCTTCGTCAGCCCTCGGGTCGGCCAGCGTCACTTCGAAGGCCGAAATCAGTTCGATGTCGAGCGCGCGATCGCCGAGATTTCGCAGCTCGATCTGGCGAAATTCAATGTCGTCTTCCGGGCTGACCCAAACCGTTGTGTGAGCCTGCACCGTGGGCCACTCCGCGTCGAAACAGACCCGGTCGGCGTGGAAGATGCTGCGGTAGTGCGCAGCGGCGTCCGGCGCAGGGTGCTGAGTGATTGACACCACTGGCGACAGCACCGGCGGCGAGACCGGAGGTGCGAGCGACGCGGCAAGGGCTGACGCCCAAGTCGTTGAGGCGGCATGGCCCTCGTCGCGTTGCCAGCGCAGGTAGAAGAAGCTGCCGTGCGCATCGCGCAAGGCATCGTCGCGGCTGCGGGTAATGCCGGTGGGCCCCCAGCGGCTGGTGCCCGCGCCGTTGGCGCGCAGGGTGACGCTGTAGCGGCCGTTCGACAGCACATGTGTCGGCTCCAGCGCGGCCGCGCCCGGCGACACCTCGCGCAGCAGCCCCGGTGCGCGGCGCAGCAGACTCTGCGGTGGCGGGCCTGGCGGCAGCGCGGTCAACATCGACACCTCGCGGGGTGGGCGCTCGTGCAGCAGCGAGCCCACCGCCTCGATGTGCGGATTGGCCATGCCCCAGCGCTGTGCCACGCCGCCCAGCAGCACATTGGCCAGCGCCACGATCGTCATGCCCTGGTGGTGCGCCATGAAGGTCACCACCGGTGTGAACGTTTCGCTGCCGTTCTGCCGCGACGCGGTGAAGTCCAGCGCCTCGATGAAACCGTACGCCTCGCGCGGCGCCAGCGCTTCGATCGCCGCAAAGTTCAGCCGCGCCAGGTGGGGCGCGATCTGGGTGGCCAGCGCGGTGGCATAGGGCGCGATCACCAACTCGTCGGGCGGTGTGCGGCGCAGCGCGAGCCGCGGCACACCTTGCGGCGCGTACTGGTAGGCGAGCGTGTGGTCGCGGCCCGCATAGGCCGATTCCGAAATGCCCCACGGCACGCTGCCGCCGTGCACGAGCTGCGCCTGAGAGAACGCGATCTGTTCGCGCACAGCCGCATGGCACGCTTCGCGCAGCACGCTGCCGTGCGGCTCGTCGAGCACCAGCGTCGGCATCAGGTACTCGAACATCGAGCCCGACCAGGAGCGCAGACCGGCGTCGGCACCGACCGCATAGAACATCCGGCCGAGCGAGGCCCAGTGCCGCACCGGCACATCGCCCTTGGCGATCGCCAACAGGCTGGTCAGCCGCGATTCGGAGGCCAGCAGGTCGTAGAAGCCGGCGTCGAGCTGCTGCTCGGCCACCCGGTAGCCGATGTGGAACAGATGCCGCTTGCGGTGATACAAAAAGCTGAAGTCGGCTTGCCAGGCGAACTGCTCGCAACGCACGGCCGCAGCCTGCAGGCGCGCGTTGATCGCACTGTCCTGCGACGGCTGCACCTGCTCGCGACAGGCCTGGGCCACTGCCAGCAGATGGCCGCTGAGGTTGCCGCTGTCGACAGTGGACACATACATCGGCAGCAGCGGCGCGAGCGTTTGCGTGTCGTACCAGTTCAGGAAATGCCCGCGATGGCGCTGCATCTTGTCGAGCGTGGCGAGCGTGGCTTCGATGCGCGTCAGTAACTCGGGCGTGTCGATCCAGCCGAACTGCCGCGCGCAGGCCGTGCTCAGCAGGTACAGCCCGATGTTGGTGGGTGAGGTGCGGTGCGCCACCATGTCCATCGGCAGCGTCTGCAGGTTGTCGGGTGGCAGGTGGTTGTCGCCTTCCGCTACGCAGCGCTCAAACAACCTCCAGGTGTCGTGAGCCACGCCTTCGAAGTAGGCCCGGTCGGCCGCGCTCAGTGCCTGCTCTGCATTGGCAGGGCACGGCCGGCTGACCCACCAGGTCCACAGCGGCGACGTGGCCCACACCCCGCACAGCGCCGTAGCCAGCCACGGTGTGGAGGTGCCCGCCGCGAGCAGTGCAGCCAGCAATGCCAGCGCCAGCAGCGGCTCGTGCCAGTGCTGCCGCCACAGCGCCGGCAATGCCGTCTGCGCGCGCGCCTGTGCCGCGGCGGCGGTGGTCCATTGCAGCAGGTGACGGCGGCTCACCGTCAAGCGGTACAACGCGCGCACGATCGCATCCGTCACCAGCAGCGCCTGCGCCACCAGCTGCGCCAGCAGCCACGCACCTCCCACCAGGGTGCGCCCCAGATCGGCGGCGGCGAGGCGGTAGAAATGGCGTTGAGCGATGTCGTCGCGGCTTGGCGAAAAGGCGGCCACTGCGCCCATCAGCGGCCCGGCGGAAAAAGCCGCCACTACCAGAGCCAGTGCCACCCAGGGCGACACCACGCCGGTGCCGAGCGCCAGCAACAGCAAGGCCAGCGACATCGGCGCGACCAGCGAGCGGCGCAGGTTGTCGAACATCTTCCAGCGGTTGATGCCGCGCAAGCGCCAGCGGGTCGGGTGCCACAGCGCATCGAGCAGGAACGGCAGCAACTGCCAGTCGCCACGCGTCCAGCGGTGCACCCGCGAGGCGGCCACGTCGGCATGGAACGGTGCGTCCTCGATCAGCGTGATGTCGGTCACCGCCGCGCAGCGCGTCAGCGAGCCTTCCAGGAGGTCGTGGCTCAGCACGCGGCCGTCGGGCAGCCGGCCAGACAACACTGCATGCATCGCCTGCACATGCAGCAGGCCCTTGCCGGTGAAGGTGCCCTCGCCGAACACATCCTGGTAGACCTCGGAGGTGGCGGCGCTGTACGGGTCGATGCCGCACTGGCCGGCGAACAACCCGTGGTATAGCGTGAAGTCTTTCGGTGATGGCAGCGGTGTGACGATGCGCGGCTGCAGGATCGCGTAGCCGCTGGTCACCACGCCCCGGCTGGCATCGAACTGCGGTTGGTTCTGCGGGTGGGCTGCGACGCCGACCAGATCATGCAGTCGTCCCGGCGGCAGTTGGGTGTCGCTGTCCAGCGTGACGACGTAGCGGGTGCCCGCAGCGGTGTGCGATGTGTTGCCGAGGTCGAGGAACGGGCTGGCTTCGGTGGTCGCCGTGGCATCACCGCCACCCGATGTATTGGCCAGCAACGTGATCAGTTGTTCGAGCTTGCCGCGCTTGCGCTCCCAGCCGATCCAGCGCCGCTCGGTGTCGCTGTAGCGGCGTTCGCGGTGCAGCAGGATGAAGCGTGGCGGCGTGGGCACCGTCGCGCTCGGTTCGCCCGGTCCGGGCACGACGCAAGTCGGGTGGCGCGCATTCAGCGCATCGATGAGTTGCCTCGCATCGTCCAGCAGGCCAGCATCGGCGGCCAGCGTCGCGCTGTCGGCATCGGCCCAGTCAGTCAGCAGTGCGAACTGCGCATGGCGCTCTGGGTTGGCCAAGTGGTGCAGAAGCAGTCGGTGCACCAGGGCCTGGGTTGACGCGGCATCGGTCAGCATCGCCGGGATCACCACCATCACCCGGTGCTCGGGCGGAATACCGGCTGCCAACGCCAGTCGCGGCAGGTGCGCTGGCCGTGCCGACTCGCTGATCAACCGGTTGATGACCGCCACCACCGCCTCAGACGCCGGAAACAGCATCAGCAGGCCGGCCAGCAGCGCCCAGCCCCAGTCGACGCCGCCCTCTCCAAGGCCGGACATGTGGCGCAGCAGCACCCATGCGACCAGGCCGAGGGTCACGGCAATCAGTGAACCCAGGTACAACGGCAAGGCCGTGCGGCGAGCCACGGCGTGCCAGGTCGCGGCACCGCGTTCGTGCAGGCCGAGTGCGCCGACCAACGCGGGACGACCGGCGCCGGTCAGCCAGTAACCCGCGACGGCGGTCGGTTGCGCCGTCGATGAGCTCTCAGAAGCGCAGGCGTCAGGGCGCTGCATCAGACCCAGCAGGGTGCGGCCCACGTCGACTTCACTCAGGCCGCCCTGCCGCGCCAGCCGCTCGATGCCGTGCAACGCTTGGTCGCGTGTCATGGCCTGTTCGGCCTCGAAGGTGGGCGCGGTCAGCATCAGACGCATCAACGTGCTGCTGCGCGCCACGATGTCGGGCCAATCGGCGTCGCCGATCGCGCGCAGCGACGACACCGCATTGCTGACACTCAGGTTGTCGGCGGTTTGGTCAGCGCGCCGCTGCGCGTGCATCAGTGCGGGATCGGGCAGCGCACGCCGCAACCAGTCATGCTGCTCGGCCCGGTCGTCGGGGCGGTCGCTGGCGCGTTTGTGCACCAGCGGCTCGGCGCCATCGCCGAGCCCGGTGGTCTGGCCACGCTCGTCCTGCATGCGCTGTGCCATCTGCCCCAAAAACACCCGGCCGACGCCACGGCTGCTCAGCAGCGCCAGCAGCTGATCCAGCGTTTCGGCGCTCATGCTGTCGATGCGATCGCAGCACAGGTTGGCGACCTCGCGTGCCGCCTTGTTGGTGGCCACGCGCTCGGCAAGGCGGCGCAGGTTCTCGACCAAGACCACGCGCAAGGTGGTCGGCAGTGCCCACATCTCGCCCAAATTCAGCTCGCGCGTTTCTTGGTAAGCGCTCAGAAACTGGATCAGCAGGTCTTCGTCGAAGTCGCCGTCGGTGTGCGCGACAAACGCCCACGCCACGCCGTAGACGCGCGGCAGACCTGCCAACGGTTCGTCGATCAACACCGGCAGCGCACGGAAATAGCGCCGTGCCAGGCCTGCGTGGATCTCGTCGAGCTGGGCCTCGATCAGGTGAAAGTTGTCGAGCAGCCATTCGGCCGCCGGGCTGATGTCATAGCCGGTGCTGGCCTGCACGCCGATATAGCGGTGTGCCGCGCGCAACGTCAGGATATTGCTGCGAAGGCGCGGAAAAAAGCTGGCCGTGAGCGAGCGGGCGCGTTGCGCGCGGTGCGTTTCACCCAGGCTGCGCCCGTGTTGCGCAAATCGCTGCAGGCCGAAGATTTCGGAACGGATCGGGGGCTCGATCGTGCCCTGCGTCTGACTGAGGATGTCGCACAGCGCCTGCGGCGCGTCCGGTATCAGGCGCAGCAACTCGGCTGGCGACATGCCTTAAAAAATGAACGAGCTGATGCCGATCAGCAGCGTTGCCACCACCAGCGTGGTCACCATGCGGCCGGCCACGAAACCGTGCATGGCCTCAGCGGTGCAGCGTGCAGCGAACAGGGGGCCTTTCAACGTCTTGCACGCGGTCATGTGCGCACCGAGGACCGACAACTCCATCGGCGAGGTGTCGGCGGTATCGCCGAACGACGCGGTGCTCCACAGCGGGAGGGTGATCGGTGGTGTGTGCATGACGGGCTCCGCCTGCGCAACCGGGCGGCTGCACAGAAAATGGGGTGAATCGGGAGTGACGGCGCTGCGATTCGCATCGGCAACCGCTGTCACGCTGCGGTAATTTCATCGTAGAAAACAGTGCTGAGTGCGTCTGTCGGACGGCACCCCGCACACCGTAGGACGTGTCCTAGTCCGTCGCGCCAATCGGTGGGTGGGCACCGATCACGCCACGGCGCGACTCCCGGTTTGAACCAGTCAAGCGCAACGGGCTGGCAGTGCCCCACACGTGATCCCAAAACTGGGTGGTCACGCCGTAGCAAGCGAGTGGCGTCTGGTGATGGTGCAGTGCATGCCAGCGCTTGCGACGCTTGAGCCACAGGCCCTCGCCGCGCCAGTGGTGCGTGGCGTGGTGAGTCACCGAATAGACGAGATAACCGATGAGCAGACCCAGTGTCAGCGCGCAGGCCACCCACTCGTTGAACAGCGCCCAGGCCGGCAGCGCGACACCGGCCGCAAAACACAGTGCAATCAGAACGGTAGGCGCATAGATCAGCGCTTTTGGGCGCTGGTGGTGCTGCGCATGCCAGTCGCGAAACGGTCGAGGGCCGTGCAGCAAAAAGCGGTGCAGCGCGTACTCCACCGCAGTCCAGCCGAACAGGCCGATTAGCGTTACGCACACCAATTCGAGCCACCGATCGCCTGGGCCCTCACCAATCAGCCAGCCGACCAGCGCCAGCACGGCGGTGCCGTGGAGCGCGAAGTCGGCGCGGTAAGCCACCTTGCTGTGTTCTAGCGTCAGGAATCCCATTACCGCAGAGGCTACGGCGGGTCTTTTCAGAGGTCTGTTCGCAAACGCACAGACGCTTTCTGGTGTCGATGTGTGCGCTGGCAGACGGACGCCGGAAGAGGCGTCGCACAGACTCATCTCACACCCGTGACCCGACCATGAGCGGCGGCACAACCCATCCGGAGCGACTATGTTGGCAACCGCCGTGCCTCCCGTCTCAGTGGACGTCACCGATCAGACGCTGACCACTTTGTTGCAAGCGGTTCAGAAGGGCTGCATCGCGTCGTTTGAACGCCTTTACGGCCTGACCAGCCCGAAGCTGCTCGGCATCGTGCTGCGCATCCACCCGGACCGGGCCGAAGCCGAAGATGTACTGCAGGATATCTACCTGAAAGCGTGGTGTCGCTGCGCGCAGTTCGATGCCGATAAGGGGTCGGTGATGCACTGGCTGAGCGGCATTGCCCGCTACAGCGCAATCGATGGTTATCGTCGGCGCACCAGCCGCCCCCATACCGTCCGCAGAGCGGTCACCGACGACGACGACCTCGATCCGTATGGTGGTCTCGAATCGATCGACTTGCAGCCGCTCGATCAGGTGATGCGCGACCGCTGCGCGGCGGCGGTGCACGAAGGCCTGCGCGGGCTGTCGAACGAGCAGCGCGAGAGCCTGACGCTGGCGCACTGTGACGGGCTCAGCCATGCACAGATCGCGCTGCGGCTCGGCCAGCCGGTGGGCACGGTCAAGAGCTGGTTGCGGCGCTCGTATGAGGTGCTGCGGCCGGCTTTGGCAGGCCATCGCTGAACGCCGGATTACGCTAAGCGACCCCCTTTCGCAGGAGCTCGCCATGCCTCAAAGCCCGAACGTCAACCGCTGCATCGTTCTTGCTGCACGCCCGAGCGGCCCTGTTGCACCCGAGCATTTCCGCATCGAAGAAACCGCGGTGCCTGTGCCCGTTGCCGGGCAGGTGTTGTTGC
>JANPNF010000097.1:0-3770 GCA_031427315.1 Burkholderiales bacterium
CCCTGGTACTCGGCCTCCAAGAAGCGGCTGTTGAAGATCGAACTGTTGTAGTTCAAGTCGACATTGACCGCCCACGGGCACATGGCACTGTCGGCGAGCTGGTCGTAGGTCTTGCCACAGTGGCCCTGCTTATGGTAGCCCACGGTCGCCCCGACGTGGCGGCGGATGCCACCGGCGGTGGCGCCTTCAAACAGCAGCAGGCCGGCATTGATGGGCGGCTGCGGTGGTGTGAAGCCTACCGGCGACAGCGCCTTGAGCCGCGTCGGCGGTGGGTCGTAGCCTAGACGGCTGCCGAACGTGCTGACCAGCGGATACAGCACCAGCGGTCGCACCGGCGGAGCGACCACCGGCGGGGTGGGCGGGGTCAAGGCAGGGGTCGGGAATGCGAAGTTCAGTGCCAACGCGTTGGCGCGCAGCTCGAACACCTCCACCGTCAGCGGGCTGGCGACCGACAGCACGTCGGCCACCGGGCGGCCAGTGGAGATGCCGAATGGCAGCACCATGCGGCCGGCGGCCAGCGATAGCGGGAATTTCTGCGGGTCGCCCAGCGTGATGTAAGCGGTATCCACCGCGATGCGGTCTATGCCCGCCTTCGTGCCAGCGGTAGTCATGAACTGGGTGTCCTTGCCGCTGATGGATTCGAGCTTGATATGGCCCAGCGCCCAATCGTTGAGCTGAACCTCGAACTCGATGTCCAGGCCGCTCAAACCCAGGCTGCTCTTGCGCTCGCCGGAAAACTCGGTGCTGCGCGTGGCCGCGACCCCCAGCGTGCCGCTCATCGACACGGCCTCGTTGATCTTTGAGCCCAGGGTCGTCAACGAGTCGCGAATGATGGCTCGCACCGCGTCATCTTGCGCCGTCTTGCCGGTCTCGAGCTCCTTCAGCCGCTGCTCGATGCGCTGGCCGCCGACGGGCACCGCAGGGGCGGCTTTTTCGCCCTCAAGCGTGGAGAGGCGCTTCGCCAGCGCACGGTTCTCGGCGCGCAGAGCATCGATCGCGCGCTTGAGCTCGGCGATCTCGTCGGCGTCAGCAGCCCAGGCGCTACCTGGCGCGAGGCAGATGAGCGTGAGGGCAAGAGCGCGTCTGAGCGGTGGCAGGAAGAACACGTGTTTGCTCCGGGTCAGCGGTCAGTGCCGAAACGCCTCGACCGGCTCGAGCCTGGCCGCGCGCAGCGCCGGGTAGGTGCCCGACAGCAAGCCGATCACCCCCCCCACGAGCGGCGTCAGCAGTGGCGCTGCTGCATCGAGCACCGGCGTCCAGACCTGGTAGGCGGAGACCGCGACGACAATCAGCACCCCGAGACTGGCGCCGATGACTCCGCCGATGACACCCATCGACGCGCTTTCGAGCAGGAACTGAAGCGCGATGTGCCCGCGCGTGGCGCCGATTGCGCGCCGAAGGCCAATCTCGGCAGTTCGCTCCATCACGCCGACCAGTGTGATGTTGGCAATGCCGATTGCGCCGACGACCAGCGACAGGCCGCCGAGCAGCACGAACATCATGTTCAGATCACTCTGCACTTCGTCGCGCACACGCTTGGGCTCGGCCAGCATGTCCACCTTCAGCGTTCTCGGATCGTCGGGACGCAGCGCCAGGCGCGCTTGCTCGGCAATCAGCACGGCCGCGCCGATGCGGGTCTCGACCACCACCAGCCCCGGCCCGGCCAACCCGAACAAACGTCGCGCGGTACCCTCCGGGATGATCACCGAGCCGAGCAGCTCGGGCTTGCGCGCCACATCGCGCAGAATGCCGACGACCAGATAGACCTGGTCGCCAATCGAGACCGCAGGCATCTGCTCCAAACCGCTGATGCCCAGCCGCGACGCCGCATCGGGGCCAAGCACCGCCACACGATCAGCCCGGTTCGAATGGCCGGCGTCGGGCCAACGTCCGGCCTGAAGTTGAGCTCGCACAGCGGTGTACAGGTCGGGCGATGCCGCGCGCACCGACAGCTTGAACGCACTCTGGTTCTCAGGGTCTTTCACTGGTGATGCACTGACCAGCATGTCACCGAGTTCGACTTCGCTCAAGGTCCCGGCTGCCACCACACCATTGAGCCGCAGCATGCGGGCCGCAGCGTCCCAGGGCAGCGCACGCGGGTCGACGACGCCGGTGGTCTGGCCCGGGCGGGCAGTGATAAACAGTTCAGTGGCCGCGAGCTGGTCGAACTGGCTGATGATGCGATTGCCTGCCGTCCGCGTCAGCCCCAAAGTGGCCACCAGCGCACTCAAGCCGATGACCACACCCAATACGGTCAGGACCATCCGACCGGGCCGCGAGAACATGCCGGCAACCACCTCGCCGAGAAGATCACGCCAGCTGATGCCTGATTGCGAAACGGCAGTCGGTGCAACCACGGTGCCCTTGGGTGTTGGCAGCGGCACCGCCGGCGAATCCTCCGTCAGCCTGCCATCGACGATGTGCACCCGCCGCGCGGCCCGGCTGGCGACCTTCTCGTCGTGGGTGACCACCGCCAGCGTCAGTCCTTCGCGATTGAGTTGCGCGAACAGGTCGAGGATGCTTTCCGTCATTGCCGAATCGAGGTTGCCGGTCGGTTCGTCGCAAAGCAGCAGGCTCGGCGAGCCGACCAGAGCCCGCGCAATCGCCACCCGCTGGCGCTCACCGCCGGACAGCTTCAGCGGCGAAAAATCAAGCCGATGACTGAGCCCCACTCGCTCCAGCGCCGCCAGCGCGCGTTCGCGACGGCCGGCCTCAGGCTCCTTGCGATAGACCTCGGCCAGCATCACGTTCTCGAGCACACTGCGATACGGCAGCAGATGGAACGACTGGAACACAAAGCCAATACGCCGGCTGCGCAGGCCGGTGCGCTGCTTGTCACTGAGCTGAGCAGTCTCGATGCCGTCAATCTGGTAGCTGCCGCTGGACGGTTGGTCCAGGCAGCCGATGATGTTCAGCAAGGTCGACTTGCCCGCCCCGGACCGGCCCATGATCGCCAACCAGTCACCGCGCAGCACCGTCAAGTCGACATCAACCAGTGCATGCACTACAGGATCAGCGCCGAACTGACGGCAGATCCCGCGCAACTCGATCACCGGGGCTGCCTCGCCCTGGATCACGGCGCCGCCTTCCTTTCCGCCGCCTTGTAGCCAATCACGACCAACTGTCCCGGCTTGATCACACCGTTCACCGGCGTCACCTCGACAAAGCCGCCGGCCGACAGCCCTGGCGTCACGACCTGGTATCTCAGCCCTTCCTTCTCGCTGATCTGCACGCGCGAAGTGCCGTCGGCGGACAGCGACAGCGCGCTGCTCGGGACTGCCAATACAGGCCCCTTGGTGGATTCAGTGGGAATCGTCAGCCGCAACGAGAAACCCTCGAGCTTGTTTTGTGTTTCGACAACACGCACCTCAAAATAGAAGTGGTAGCCATCGACCCCACGCGTTCCCGGCGTGCTGGCCACTTGGTGAACCACTCCTTTGCCCTTCAGCCCGAGGTCCTGCTCATCGATCTCCACCGGCATGCCTGGCTTGACCAGCGGCGCCGCATCCAGCGGCAGCGACCCGTCGATCGCGGTCTGGTTGTCGGTGACCGACAGCAACGTCCCGCTGGCACTGCCGCCGACCACCGCGGTGACCTCCTCGACCCGCACCGGCAACGACGCGATGAACACGACTTCATCGGCCGGCACCTGCACGCCGATGCGACGTTTCGCCGCATCCAGCTCCGCTGCCGATCGTTCGGCCCGGTCGGAGGTCAAACGCACATCGAGCTCAGCCAGTTTCTGCGCATCGATCGCCGCCTGGACAGTC
>JANPNF010000098.1:0-3841 GCA_031427315.1 Burkholderiales bacterium
CTGGTTGATCTGCGCCATCGCCGCGTCGACCAGCGGGTAGCCGGTGCGGCCTTCGCACCAGGCGGCGAACAGCGCGTCGGCGTGCTTGCCGTGCTCCCACTTGATGTGGTCGTAGGGCGCCTTGAAAGCGCGAGTGACGACATGCGGATGGTGGTGCATCACCTGGTGATAGAAGTCGCGCCAGATCAGCTCGGACAGCCACACCTCGGAGCCGCGCGAGCCCGCCTGCCAGCGCTGCCACGCCTCGCGCGCCAGCTGGCGAATCGAGATCGTGCCGAAGCGCAGGTGCACCGAGAGATAACTCGGGCCCTTGACCGCGGGGAAATTGCGCGCCTCTTCATAAGCGTCGATGCGCCTCAGGAAGTCCGCAAACGAGGCCTGCGCACCGCGGGCGCCATGGCCCATCTTCAACGACGCCAGGTTGGTCGCCTCGAAGCCGATCTCGGCCAGCGACGGCGGGCCGGTGACCAGGCCTTGCGGCACGGCCGCCAGGTGCGCGGCATGCGCCTCAACGGACCACGGCGCCAGGTGTTCCGGCGTCAACCGCTTCAGCCAGGCATTTTTGTAAGGCGTGAAAACGCCATACGGCGTGCCCGATCCGGTCAGCACCTCGCTGCGCTCGAACACCACGTGATCTTTGCTGGTGTGCAGCGCAATGCCGACATCGGCCAGCCGACCGCGCACCTGTGCGTCGCGCGCCAGCGCTGCCGGTTCGTCGTCGTGGCTGGCGTAGACCGCCTGCACGCGCAGCTGCTGCGCCAGCGCCGGGATCTCGTCGCGCGCCCAGCCGTGGCGCACGATCAGGCCAGTGTCGGGCACGCCATGCGCCGCGCCGAGGGCGGCCAGTTGCGCCTGCAGGTCGGCCAGGCTGTCGAGAATGAACTCCACGCGGCGATCGGCGCGCGGCAGCGCATCGAGAATGTCGCGATCGAGCACGAACACGCACCACACCTGGCGCGCCGAGCGCAGCGTGTGGTGCAACGCCGCGTGGTCATCGGTGCGCAGGTCGCGGCGGAACCAGACCAGGGCGGCGTCGATCGATGGATTCATCGCCGCAGTGTGCCGCAGGAATAAAATGTGGCAATGAGTTCTGGCGCCATCAACCTCACCAACCAGTTTTTGATCGCGATGCCGGGCATCGGCGGCGACACCTTCGCCGGGGCGGTGATCTACCTGTGCGAGCACACCGACAAGGGCGCGCTCGGTTTGGTCATCAACAAGCCGATCGACATCAAGCTGAAGAACCTGTTCGAAAAAGTCGAGCTGTCGCTCGATCGCATCGATCTGGCCGAATCACCTGTGTACTACGGCGGGCCGGTGCAGACCGAACGCGGTTTTGTGCTGCACGAACAGATCGATGACGACGGCAGCCGCTTCAATTCGTCGCTACGCATCCCCGGCGGTCTTGAAATGACGACCAGCAAGGACGTGTTGGAGGCGCTGGCCTGCGGCACCGGCCCGACCAAAATTTTGGTGACCTTGGGCTACAGCGGCTGGGGCGCCGGGCAGCTCGAAGAAGAGATGGGCCGCAACAGCTGGATCAATGTCGAGGCCGAGCCCGAGATCATCTTCAACACGCCGGTCGAACAGCGCTACGACAAGGCGTTGTCGCTGTTGGGCATCGATCCCGCCATGCTGAGCGCCGACGCCGGTCATGCCTGAGTTGGCCGCACCCGCTGTCCAGGCGCCCGCGACCGGCCCAGCGTCGCGCATTCGAACCTATCTGGCATTCGATTTCGGCCTGAAGCGCGTCGGTGTCGCCAGCGGCAACACGCTCACCGGCACCGCGCAGCCGCTGCGCACGGTCGCTGCCACCGGCGACGCGCGCTTCGCCGCCATCGCCCGGCTGGTCGCCGAATGGCAGCCCGACGCCTTGGTCGTCGGTGTGCCATTTCATCCTGATGGCGCCGAGCACGAGAACACGCTGCGTGCACGCCGCTTCGCCCGCCAATTGCACGGTCGGCTGCGGCTCGATGTGCACGAAGTCGATGAGCGCTACACGACCACCGAAGCGCAGGCCCAGGGCGCGAGCGATCTCGATGCCGCGGCGGCGGCGCTGATCCTCGAACAGTACCTGCGTAGCCTGTCTCAATGAGAGTCCGCCCATGAGTTCCCCGCACCTCGACGCTGAAGCGCTCTACGGGGATTTGCTCACCGGCGTGCGCGGCCTGTTGCGGCCGAACACCGTATTGGTCGGCATCTGGTCGGGCGGCGCCTGGCTGGCCGAGCGCTTGCAGCGAGAGCTGGCGCTGCAAGGCGAGCCCGGCGTGATCTCGAGCGCGCTCCACCGCGACGACTTCAGCTCGCGGGGCATGACCGCCGGGGCGGACCACACCCAGCTGCCGTTCGAGATCGAAGGCCGCCACATCCTGCTGGTCGATGATGTGCTGTTCACCGGCCGCACGATCCGCGCCGTCGTCAACGAGCTGTTCGATTTCGGCCGGCCAGCCAGCGTCACGCTGGCGGTGCTGGTCGATCGCGGCGGGCGCGAGCTGCCGGTCGCCGCCGCGTATTCGGCCGCCCGCATCACACTGCCGGCGCACCAGCGGCTGTCACTGGTGCGCGACGACGCGGGCCGCTTCAGTTTCGACATTCGGGAGCGCACGGTTTGAACCTCAGCCGAAATCCGCAGCTCAACAAGCACGGCGAGCTGATCCACCTGCTGTCGATCGAAGGCCTGCCGCGCGCGCTGATCCACCAGATTCTGGACACCGCCGAAACCTTTCTGAGCGTCAACGACCGCGAGGTCAAGAAAGTGCCGCTGCTGCGCGGCAAGAGCGTGTTCAACCTATTTTTCGAGAACAGCACCCGCACCCGCACCACCTTCGAGATCGCGGCCAAGCGGCTGAGTGCCGATGTGATCAACCTCGACATCGCGCGCAGCAGTGCCGCCAAGGGCGAGAGCCTGCTCGACACCATCGCGAACCTTTCTGCGATGCATGCCGACATGTTCGTTGTGCGCCACAGCGAGAGCGGCGCGCCTTACCTGATCGCGCAGCACTGCGCTCCGCACGTGCACGTGGTCAACGCCGGGGATGGCCGCCATGCGCACCCGACGCAGGGCCTGCTCGACATGTACACGATCCGCCATTTCAAGAAAGATTTCACCAACCTGACGGTGGCCATCGTCGGCGACATCGTGCACTCGCGGGTAGCGCGTTCCGACATCCACGCGCTGACCACGCTCGGCGTGCCCGAGGTGCGCGCGGTCGGGCCGAAAACGCTGGTGCCGGGCGACCTGCGCGAGATGGGCGTGCGCGTGTGCCACGACATGGCCGAAGGCATCCGCGGTGCCGACGTGATCATCATGCTGCGGCTGCAAAACGAGCGCATGAGCGGCGCGATGCTGCCGAGCGCCGGTGAGTTCTTCAAGAACTACGGGCTGACACAAGAGAAGCTGGCGCTCGCCAAACCGGATGCCATCGTGATGCATCCGGGACCGATCAACCGCGGCGTCGAGATCGACTCCAGCGTGGCCGATGGCGCCCAGAGCGTGATCCTGCCGCAAGTCACTTTCGGCATCGCGGTGCGGATGGCGGTGATGTCCACGATTGCGGGAAATTCAGCGTGAAGATCTTGATTCGCAACGGTCGAATCATCGATCCGGCGTCGGGCTTCGACGCCATCGGCGATGTGGCGATCGCGGCTGGCCGCATCGTCACCATCGGCCCCGTCAGTCCCGACTTCAAGCCCAGCCGCACCATCGACGCCAGCGGTCTCGTCGTCGCACCTGGCCTGGTCGATCTGGCGGTGCGGCTGCGCGAGCCAGGCCATGAGCACGAGGGCATGCTGGAGTCGGAAATGGCGGCCGCCGTCGCTGGCGGCGTGACCAGCTTGGTCT
>JANPNF010000099.1:0-5138 GCA_031427315.1 Burkholderiales bacterium
CCAGGGTTCCTTAACATGATCTCCACCACATATATCAGCCAGGCATCAGAAAGCTACTCCGACGAGGATCTTCTCAAACTGTTGGAGCAATGCCATCGCAACAACACTGCAAGTGGCGTCACCGGGATGCTCCTGTTCGGCAACACCACGTTCGTCCAATGCCTCGAGGGCGAGCAGGCCAATGTCGATGAACTCCTTGTGAAGATCGGCGCAGATCCGCGCCACACGGGGATAAAGGTTTTGCACCGCGTCCCTATCACCGCTCGAAATTTCTCTGAATGGACCATGGGTTTCGAGCAGGTTACCAAGGGGGCTCTCGCCGAGGTCCCGGGCCTGTGCAATTTCGGGCTCGGCGACTTCAATCCTGAGTACCTCGAAAGCAACCCCGAAATGGTTGACACCCTGCTGCGCTGGGGCCGCCGAGCCTAGGAAAACGCTGATCAATAGGCCGCATCAGACGTGGTTCGTGCGTGCGTGAAGGCATCTAAAACTGCAGTCTCACGACCATGAGCTAACGAAGCTTTGCCATCGCCGCGTACGCAATAAAAAAGAAGCGCACGCGGCGAGAGCAACTTCTCGGTGATGTTGGCGGTCTGGACCTCATCGCTGGCCAACCTTCACCCGCCACCGATTCGGGAACCCGAGACCCCCGCGGTGATGCCTGGCGGATTGGCACTGATCGGGGCCGTCACCCGCCGCAGAAAGCGGCAAGCGGCAGGCACCTGACGCTCAGTTGTTGTCAGCGCTCAGGCCGCGGGCGCGGCCCGCTGGGAACTGGCTGATTCAAACGAGCAGTGCCTTCGCGATGCGAAAGCCGATGGCACAGCTGGCCAGCGAACCCAGCAGGTGCGCTGCACTGTGGGCCAGCGCCCAGCCGACATCGCCGCGTTGCAGCAGCGTCAGCGATTCACCGGTGAAGGCCGAGAAGGTGGTAAGCCCACCAAGGAATCCGGTCACCAGCAGCAACCGCAGCAGCTCGTTTGGCGAGCGGGCGAACCAGGCCAGCGCGATGCCGATCAACAGCCCGCCGACGCAGTTGACTACCAGCGTGCCCAGCGGAAACCCCGACCAGCGCGCATTCACGCCCCCCTGCACCGCCCAGCGCAGCACGCCGCCCAAGGCCGATCCGAGCGATACAGCAAGGAGTTGAGCCCAGGGGAAGGCAGCGTTCATTCGGTCCGCCGGGCATCCGCGATGGGGGCGTCAAGCTGCCAGCGCGCCATCGCCACGTCATCACTGACCCGTGCATCGACCCAGCGGGCACCGTCGGGCGTCGTTTCCTTTTTCCAGAATGGCGCCTGTGTCTTCAGGTAGTCCATCAGGAATTCGCACGCCTGGAAGGCACTGGCGCGGTGCGCCGAGGTCACGACGACGAGCACGATCTGGTCTTGCGGCTTCAGCAAGCCGACGCGGTGGACCACGCGCACGCCGCGGATGTCGAAGCGACACCGCGCAGCAACGATCATCGCGTCGATCGATTTCTCGGTCATGCCGGGGTAATGCTCCAGCTCCATCGCCGAAATGTCACCGTCAGCGCCAGAGCCGCCGTTGCGGTCACGCACGCAGCCGACAAAGGACGCGACCGCGCCAACAGCGAGGTCGGCAGCGCGCAAGCTGGCCACCTCGGTGCTGAGGTCAAAGTCGGCGGTCTGGATGCTGACGGTCATGTCGATCAGCCGCCGGTGACCGGCGGAAAAAACGCGAGTTCGGCATCGTCGCCAACCACTGTGGATTCGTCGCACAGCGCCAGATTCAGCGCGCTGCGCAGCGCCTTTCCACGGGCCAGCGCGGAGGCATGGGCGGCGCTTCCGGCGATCAATTGGTCTCGTACCTCGCCGACTGTCGCCCCGGCAACCACCTCGATCGATTCCCCGTCCCCGAGCGCCTCGCGGATCGATGCGAAATAGCGCAACTGGATCTTCACGACAGCAGCTCCGAGAACGGCAGATAGTTGACCGTGTCGCCGACACGGACGGCTTTGCTTGGTGGGTTGTCGACGACGCCGTCGCCCCAGACGGCGGAGGTCAGCACGCCGGAACCCTGGTGGGGGAAGAGGTCGAGGCCACCAGCGGCATTGCGGCGCACACGCAGGAATTCGCGTCGCTTGTCAGCGCGCGGCCAATCGAAATCGGCGCGCATCGGCAGCGGACGCAGTTGCCAATCGATCACGCCTTGCAGGTGCAGCAGCACCGGCCGCACGACCAGACAGAAGGTGACGAAGCTCGCCACCGGGTTGCCGGGCAGGCCGATGAAATACGCAGAGTCTTGCGCGTGAGCCCGCGCGCCGCGCCGCACGACGCCGAACGCGAGCGGCTTGCCGGGCTTCATCAACATCTGCCAAAGATCGAGCCGCCCTTCGGCTTCAACCGCCGGCTTAATGTGGTCTTCCTCGCCGACCGACACGCCGCCACTGGTGACGATCAGGTCGTGCGCTTGCGCGGCACGGCGCAGGGCCTCACGCGTGGCATCGAGCCGATCGGGCACGATGCCGAGGTCGGTGCACTCGCAGCCGAGCGCCTGAATCATTGCGCGCAGCGTGTAGCGGTTCGAGTTGTAGATCGCGCCCGGCTTCATCTGCTCGGGCGCGACCTCGCCGGGCATGACCAATTCATCGCCCGTCGAGAACAGCGCGACACGTGGCCGTCGCGCGACCGCGAGCATCGCGGCGCCCACAGATGCGGCCAGGCCGAGCGCCTGCGGCGTCAGCCGCGTGCCGACGGGCAGCACGACCGCACCGGCGCGCACGTCTTCGCCGCGGCGGCGGATCGATAGCCCGAGCCGCGGCACGGTGTCGATGCGAACGGCTCCGCCGGCGGTGGCATCACTCACCGCCAGGCACTGCTCCTGCATCACCACCGCGTCGGCGCCCAGCGGCACCTGAGCGCCGGTGAAGATGCGTGCGGCCGTGCCGGGCAAAAGCGGCTCGCCGATCACGCCGGCCGCAATGCGCTGGCTCACCGGCAGCGTGGTGCCGGCGGCGGGCACGTCGGCGCAGCGCAGGGCGTAGCCGTCCATCGCGGTGTTGTCGGCCGGTGGCACATCGACCGCCGAGCGCACTTCAGCGGCCAGCACGCGGCCGAGCGCGTCGAAGGTCGAGACCCGTTGCGCCTGCGCTGCATCGAACGGCCGCACCGCCAGCTTCAACTTCGCCAGCGCGTCGTCCAGGCTGATCAGCGGCGGGCGCGCTGGTGGTGGCGTGGCGGGTGGCTGGCTCATGGTCCGTCAGACGTGGGCGCTGAGGTAGGCCTTCACCGCCTGCGTGTCGGCGGGCAATTTGACAAATCGCTTGGGCAGCTCTTCGATGCCGCGCATCGCGGCCGGGCGGTCGGGCTGCATGCCGATCGCCTCGACGATGGTCTCGGCAAACTTGGCCGGCAAGGCCGTCTCCAGCACCAGCATTGGCACGCCCGCGTCGAGGTGCTCACGGCCCACCTTCAGGCCGTCGGCAGTGTGGGTGTCGATCACCACACCGAAGCGCTGGTGCGTGTCGCGGATGGTGGCGATCCGGTCGGCGTGGGTGCTGGTGCCCGAGACAAAACCGAAATTGGCGTTGTGGGCAAACTCGTCGGCGCTGATGGTGAACGATCCGTGCTGCTCGACCTCGGTCTTGAACAACCGCTGCGTGCGCGCCGCGTCGCGGCCCAGCAGATCGAACACGAAGCGCTCGAAGTTGCTGGCCTTCGAAATGTCCATCGACGGGCTCGACGTCTCATGCGTCTCGGCGCTACTGCGCACACGGTAGGTGCCGGTGCGGAAAAACTCGTCGAGCACGTTGTTCTCGTTGGTGGCCAGCACCAGGCGGCGGATCGGCAGGCCCATCATCCGCGCCACGTGGCCGGCGCAGATGTTGCCGAAGTTGCCCGACGGCACGGCGAAGCTGACCTGTTGCTGGTTCGACGTGGTTGCTTGAAGGTACCCGGCGAAGTAATAGACCACCTGCGCCAGCAGCCGCGCCCAGTTGATCGAGTTGACGGTGCCGATGCGGTACTTGCGCTTGAACTCCAGGTCGTTGGAGGTCGCCTTGACGATGTCCTGGCAGTCGTCGAACACCCCGTCGATGGCGATGTTGTGGATGTTGGCGTCTTGCAGGCTGAACATCTGCGCCTGCTGGAACGAGCTCATGCGGCCGTTCGGGCTGAGCATGAACACGTTGATGCCCTGCTTGCCGCGCATCGCGTATTCGGCCGCGCTGCCGGTGTCGCCCGAGGTGGCGCCGAGGATGTTCAGCGTTTCACCCCGGCGCGCCAGTTCGTACTCGAACAGGTTGCCGAGCAGCTGCATCGCCATGTCTTTGAAGGCGAGCGTCGGGCCGTTGGACAGCGCCTGCAGATACACATCGGTACCGTGCAGCACGATCGCCGCACGGTCCAGCGGTTTCAGCGGGGTGATCTCGGGCGTGCCAAAGATGGCAGGCGTGTAGGTCTTGTCGACCAGCGCGCGCAGGTCGGCGGCCGGGATGTCGGTGATGTACAGCGACAGGATCTCGAACGCGAGATCGGCGTAGTTCAGGCCGCGCCAGCGGGCGAGCGTGACGGCGTCGATCTGCGGATACGACTGCGGCAGGTACAGGCCGCCGTCGGGCGCCAGGCCTTCCAACAGGATGTCGGAAAAGCCGCGCAGTTCGGCGTGACCGCGGGTGCTGAGGTACTTCAACTGAGCTCTTCCTTGCGGATGCGCACGATGGGCGCCAGCACCGTGGGCAGCGCCTGCATCTGGGCGATGGCGCGGTTCATCTCGCATTCGACGGTGTCGTGCGTGAGGATGATCACGTCGGTGCGGGCTTCGCTGTTGTCAACGGTGCCACCATCGTTCGGCCGCTGCAAGAGCGCGTCGATCGAGATGCTGTGCTCGGCCAAAATACCCGCAATGCGTGCCAGCACACCTGCTTCGTCGGTGACCTGCAGCCGCAGGTAGTAGGCGGTGACAGTCGCCTCCATCGCGAGGATCGGCGTCGCGCTCAGCGCATCGTGCTGGAACGCGAGGTGAGGCACGCGGTGCTGCGGGTCGGCGCTGTGCAGTCGGGTGATGTCGACCAGGTCGGCAATCACCGCCGAGGCGGTCGGCTCCGAACCCGCGCCCTTGCCGTAGTACAGCGTGCTGCCCACGGCGTCGCCGTGAACCACCACGGCGTTCATCGC
>JANPNF010000100.1:0-5344 GCA_031427315.1 Burkholderiales bacterium
GCTGTCGGGTGCGGCTGACCTCTGAGGTCCAGGCCCGTGTAAACGGCCAAATCTGCTGAGGTCTGCGCGAGCGCTGCGGTGGGCCGCTGTGTTGCGTTCATGCCCGGGGACCGAGCCCCGGGCGCTCGCCAGGCGCGAACAGTCCTCAGGACTGTTCGTGTCCGGGCTTGCTCCCCCGGGCCGGCTCACCAGCCATTCGCTTCGGCTCAAGCCTCGTCGGCCCTCCTCCTTTACTTCACTCCACACAGCGGCCCACCGCAGCGCTCCTGCCACCAGCGGCGCAGTCTGAGGTTGAAGTTCTTCGCGTGCGACAACGGTGCCGGCTGACGAGGGCGTGGGGTGACCGGCGCAGCGAAGTAAAGGAGGAAGGCCGGCTCGGTTTGACCCGAAGCAAATGGCTCGTGAACCGGCCTGGGGGACATGAGCGGAGCCGGTCACACCGCGCCCTCGGCACCACAGCGCAAAACCCCGCATGCAGTGAACGGGATAAACGCAAAGTGATCAGTAGTTGATCCCCATCGCGTCGCGCACGTCGCGCATCGTCTCTCGCGCCACGGTGCGGGCACGCTCGGTGCCGACCTCGACGATCCATTGCACCTGTTTTGGGTTGGTCAGGTACGCCTCGGCGCGCTCGCGCCAAGGTTGCTGCTCGCGAATGATCGCGTCGATCACCGGCTGCTTGCACTCCAGGCAACCGATGCCGGCGCTCTTGCAGCCGGTGACGACCCAGTCTTTGGTAGGCGCGTCTGAATAGACCTGGTGGAACTGCCACACCGGGCAGCGCTCGGGGTCGCCAGCGTCGGTGCGGCGCACGCGCTGCGGGTCGGTGGGCATGCGTCGGACCTTGCGTTCGACCTCGGCCGGCGCCTCGCGCATCGCGATCGCGTTGCCGTAGCTCTTGCTCATCTTCGCGCCGTCGAGGCCCGGCAGCTTGCTCACTTCGGTGAGCAACACTGCAGGTTCATGCAAGATGGTTTTGCCGGTGCCGCGCAGGAAGGCGTCGAGGCGCTCGCGGTCGGCAGCGCTGAGCGCACCGCTGGCCGCGATCAGCGCGCGTGCCTGCGCCAGCGATTCGTCGCTGCCGGTTTCCTGGAAGGCCTTGCGCGCGGCGGCAAACGCCTTGCTGTCGTTCTTGCTCATTTTCTTGACGACGGCCAGCGCCAACGCTTCGGCATTCGCTTCGCGGCCATACAAATGGTTGAAGCGGCGCGCCACCTCGCGGGTGATCTCGACGTGCGGCGCCTGGTCTTCACCGACTGGCACGAACGCAGCTTTGTAGATCAGGATGTCGGCCGCTTGCAGCAGCGGGTAGCCCAGGAAGCCGTAGGTCGCGAGGTCGCGGTCCTTCAGCTTTTCCATCTGATCCTTGTAGGTCGGCATGCGCTCCAGCCAGGCCAGCGGCGTGCCCATCGCCAGCAGCGTGAACAGCTCGGCGTGCTCGGGCAGGCGGCTCTGGATGAAGATCGTGCACTGCTCGGGGTCCAGTCCGGCGGCGATCCAGTCGAACACCATGTCGTAAACGTTTTTCTCGATGACCTCGCGGTCTTCGTAGTGCGTGGTCAGCGCATGCCAGTCGGCGACGAAATAGAAGCAGTCGAAGTCGGCCTGCAGCCGCACCCAGTTCTTCAGCGCGCCGTGGTAGTGGCCGAGGTGCAGCGCGCCGGTGGGGCGCATGCCGGACAGGACTCTTTGTTTCATGGTGTCGCTCGGTGGTGAGGCTGCCAATTGTAGGTTTCGGCCTGCGGCAGGCCGATACACTGCGGCGCGCCGTTGAGGCGCTTGCCTCACACTCATGCAGCATGAAGAACCTGGTCATCCTCATCTCCGGTCGCGGCTCCAACATGGTGGCGATTGCCGAGGCCTGTGCCGCCGAAGGCTGGGATGCGCACATCGCCGCGGTCATCAGCAACCGCGGTGACGCCGGCGGGCTGGTGTACGCCGAGGCCAACGGCTTCGCGACGGCCGTAGTCGACCACCGAAACTTCGACGGTCGCGAGGCCTTCGATGCGGCGCTGGCGCAGGTCATCGATGGGTTCGCACCCGACCTGATCGTGCTCGCGGGCTTCATGCGCATCCTGACGCCGGGCTTCGTTGCGCGCTACGCCGGGCGCATGTTGAACATCCACCCGTCGCTGCTGCCTGCATTTCCCGGCTTGCACACGCACCGCCGTGCGATCGAAGCCGGCTGCAAGATCGCGGGCACCACGGTGCATGTGGTGACGCCTGAACTCGACCATGGCCCGATCGTCGCGCAGGCGGTAGTCGCGGTGCGGCCCGACGACACCGAGGACACGCTGGCCGCACGGGTGTTGGCGATGGAGCACAAGCTGTATCCGCGCGCAGTGCGTTGGTGGGTGCAAGGGCTGCTCGATCACACGGACGACGGACGCATCGTGCATCGCACAGGCGAGCCGCAGTCGCTGTTGTAGTTGGAACAAGGCGAGGGCGGCTGAGCCGGCCGGGCCGAGGTCGCCCCGGATAATCGGTGCAATGCACCCAAACGCTTTACTTGAACTCGCCACTGAATTGCTGCACCGGGTGATGCAGTTCGACGCCCCGGCCGACAACGTCGTCTCTGATTTCTTTCGCCAGAACCGCGGCCTCGGCATGCGCGAGCGCCACACGCTGGCCGAAACCACCTACACCGTGCTGCGCCAGCGCCCGCTGCTCCAGCACCTTGCGCAGTCGGGCAAGGGCGAAATCGAGCGTCGCCTGGCGCTGCTCGGCTGGCAAGGCAATGCGGCCTTCCTCCGTGCGGCCTTGCAGGATCACGAGGTGCAGTGGCTGGAGAAAATCGCCGCCGTCGATCGCACGGTACTGCCTGAGAAGCTGCGCCATAACCTGCCTGAATGGCTGGCCGATCGGCTGCACGCCGAAGTCGGCGACGAGTTCTGGCCGCTGGTCGCCGCGCTTAACGGCATTGCGCCGCTCGACCTGCGCGTCAACACCTTCAAAGCCAAGCGCGACGCGGTCCAGGCCGAATTCAAGGCGGCCAACATCGATGCGCTGCCGACGCCGTATTCGCCCTGGGGCTTGCGCATCGACGGCAAGCCCGCGCTGCACAAGTTGGAGGTATTCCTGCGCGGCGATGTCGAAGTACAAGACGAGGGCAGCCAGCTGCTGGCGCTGCTGACCGATGCGAAACGCGGTGAGATGGTGGTCGATTTCTGCGCCGGCGCGGGCGGCAAGACGCTGGCGCTCGGTGCTGCAATGCGCAACACCGGCCGCCTCTATGCGTTCGACACCTCCGGCCATCGGCTGGCCTCACTGAAGCCGCGGCTGGCGCGCAGCGGGCTGTCGAACGTGCATCCGGTGCAAATCGCGCACGAGCGCGACGACCGCATCAAGCGGTTGGCCGGCAAGATTGATCGGGTGCTGGTTGATTCGCCGTGCTCGGGCCTGGGCACGCTGCGCCGCAATCCCGATCTGAAATGGCGGCAGTCACCGACCTCCGTCGATGAACTGCGCGTCAAGCAGGCGGCGATCCTGGCCAGCGCGTCGCGGCTGGTCAAGCCTGGCGGCCGGCTGGTCTACGCCACCTGCAGCCTGCTGCAAGCCGAGAACGAAGCCATCGCCGACGCGTTCTGCGCCGAGCGCTTGAGCGATTTCAAGCCGGTGGCGGTCGAATCGCTGCTCGACGACGCGCATGTGGCGCAGGCCACCGCGTTGGTCAGTGGCCCCTACCTGCGTTTGTGGCCGCATCGGCATGGCACCGATGGCTTCTTCGCGGCGGTATGGCAACGCGCTTGATTCAGCGGCGTTCGGCCTCAACTCAAACGGCGTGATCAGGTTGGCGTTGTTCGTGGCAATGCGTATACCGCGGTGCCTACAATCAGCGGGTTAATTTTTTTTCAGCTCGGACTCGATTTCATGAATGTATTGATGACGGTGTCGGACAGCCTCCTGAACTGGTTGGCCCACGGCTTGATTGAAACGACTTGGTGGCAGGTGGTGCTGTACGCGTTGCTTACCACGCACATCACCATTGCGGCAGTCACGATTTTCTTGCACCGGTCGCAGGCGCACCGCTCGCTCGATCTGCATGCAATCCCGTCGCACTTCTTCCGCTTGTGGCTGTGGTTGACAACCGGGCAAGTCACCAAAGAATGGGTGTCGGTGCACCGCAAGCACCATGCGAAATGCGAAACCGCTGACGACCCGCACAGCCCGCAGACCCGTGGCATCAAGACGGTGCTGCTGTCCGGCGCCGAGCTGTACCGGGCCGAGACGAAGAACCTCGAAACGCTGGCCAAGTTCGGCCTCGGCACTCCCGATGACTGGTTGGAGCGCAACCTTTACACCCGCTACAGCTGGCAGGGTGTTGGCGTGATGATGCTGATCAACCTGGGGTTGTTCGGCGCCGCGGGGTTGGCGGTCTGGGCCCTGCAGATGGCGTGGATCCCGATCACCGCCGCCGGCATCATCAATGGCCTGGGCCACTGGTGGGGGTATCGCTATTTTGAGGCGCACGATGCATCAACCAACATCTCGCCCTGGGGCATCGTCATTGGGGGCGAGGAGTTGCACAACAACCACCACACCTACCCGACCTCGGCCAAGCTGTCGGTCAAGCCGTATGAGTTCGACATCGGCTGGATGTACATCCGTGCGATGGAGACCATCGGCTGGGCCACGGTGCGCAAGACCGCACCGCAGCTGAAGCTGGGTGCGATCAAGTCGGTCGCCGACTCGAAGACGCTGGAAGCAATCATCGCCAACCGCTACGAGGTGATGGCGAAGTACGCCAGCCACCTGCGCGACGAATGCCGCAGCGAGCTGGCGCGCTTGAAGTCCGAGGGTGCGCAGAACACTGCGCGTTGGAGGGACATGCACTTGGCCCAGCGCTGGCTGCACCGCGACCACGACAAGATCCCGCATGGCGTGCAGGCGCGGGTGGTCTCGGTGTGCGCCCAAAACGCGGTGCTGTTGAAGCTGGTGACGATGCGCGAGGAACTGCGAGGGCTGTGGACACGCACCAATGTGTCTGCCGATCAGCTGGTGATCGATTTGCAGGCCTGGTGCAAAAAGGCCGAGGACAGCGGCATTGCGGTGCTGCAGGAATTTGCGCTGAAGCTGCGTGCAGCGCACGCCTGATCACCAAAAACAGACCCGCAAAAAAACGCCCCGCAATGCGGGACGTTTTTCGTTAGGGCGAAGCCGCTCTTATCGCAGCTTCGTTTCCTTGTACATCACATGCTTGCGTGCCTTCGGATCGAATTTCATGATCTCGATCTTCTCGGGCTTGGTCTTCTTGTTCTTGTCGGTCGTGTAGAAGTGACCGGTGCCGGCTGACGATTCCAGCTTGATTTTCTCGCGTCCACCTTTTGCCATGATCCGCTCCTAA
>JANPNF010000101.1:0-5728 GCA_031427315.1 Burkholderiales bacterium
CGTCGGGCGTCCACATGTGCTCTTCGCCGCGGCTGCGCCAGGCGTATTCACCGCCGGCGTCCAGCATGCTGGCCAGCACCGGGTCGGCACCAAACGCGGCGCGGTGGGTGCGCAGCGCTTCTTCGGCCACTTCAAACACCCCGATGCCGCCGACCTGCGTGGCGGTGCCGCGAAAGTACTTCTGCACGAAGGTTTTTTCGAGCCCGATGGCCTCGAACAACTGCGAGCCGCAGTAGCTCATGTAGGTCGACACGCCCATCTTGGACATGATTTTCGACAGGCCCTTGCCGATGGCCTTGACGTAGTTGTAAATCGCTTTCTCGGGGGCCAGATCGCCCGGCAACTCGGCATGCAGCGCGGCCAGTGTTTCCATCGCCAGGTAAGGGTGCACCGCCTCGGCGCCGTAACCCGCCAGCACCGCGAAGTGATGCACCTCGCGTGCCGAGCCGGTTTCCACCACCAACCCTGCCGTTGTGCGCAGCCCTTCGCGCACCAGGTGCTGGTGAATCGCCGACAAGGCCAGCACCGCCGGAATCGCGACATGGCCGCGATCAGCGCGACGGTCGCTGATGATCAAAATGTTGTGGCCACCGCGGATCGCATCGACCGACTCGGCACACAGCGAGGCCAGCTTGGCTTCGACGCCTTCGCCGCCCCATTCCACCGGGTAGGTGATGTCGAGCTCGTGGCTCTTGAACTTGGCGGCGGTGTGGCGCTCGATGCTGCGCAGGCGCGCCATGCCGTCGACATCGAGGATGGGCTGCGGCACTTCGAGCCGCATCGGCGGGTTCACGGCGTTGATGTCGAGCAGGTTCGGCTTCGGCCCGATGAAGCTGACCAGCGACATCACGATGTTTTCGCGGATCGGGTCGATCGGCGGGTTGGTGACCTGCGCGAACAGCTGCTTGAAGTAGTTGTACAGCGGCTTGTTCTTGTCGGACAACACCGCCAGCGGCGAATCGTTGCCCATGGAACCGGTGGCTTCTTCACCGGCCTTCGCCATCGGGCTCATCAGGAATTTGATGTCTTCCTGGGTGTAGCCGAACGCCTGCTGGCGATCGAGCAGCGATTCGGCAAACACCGCGGCGGGCGCCGCTTCAACGGCCACGTCCTCCAGCTTGACGCGCACGCTCTCAATCCACTGCCGGTAAGGCTTGGCCGAGGCGAATTGGTTCTTCAACTCCTCGTCGTCGACGATGCGGCCTTGCTCGAAGTCGATCAGGAACATCTTGCCCGGCTGCAGGCGCCACTTCTTGATGATCTTGTTTTCAGGAAACGGCAGCACGCCGGACTCCGACGCCAGCACCACCAGGTCGTCGTCGGTGACCACATAGCGCGCCGGGCGCAGGCCGTTGCGGTCGAGCGTGGCACCGATTTGCCGGCCGTCGGTGAACACCATCGCAGCCGGGCCGTCCCAGGGCTCCAGCATCGCGGCGTGGTACTCGTAGAACGCGCGGCGCCGCTCGTCCATCGTCGTGTGCTGCTCCCACGCCTCGGGGATCATCATCATCGCGGCGTGCGCGAGCGAGTAGCCGCTCATCGTCAGCAACTCGAGCGCGTTGTCGAAGGTGGCTGTGTCGCTCTGGCCTTCGAAGCTGATCGGGTAGAGCTTTTGCAGGTCGTCACCCAGCACCGGCGACTTCATCACACCCTCGCGGGCGCGCATCCAGTTGAAGTTGCCCTTGACGGTGTTGATCTCGCCGTTGTGCGCGACCATCCGATACGGGTGCGCCAGCGGCCACTCGGGAAAGGTGTTGGTGCTGAAACGCTGGTGCACCAGCGCGAGTGCAGACGTGGTGCGCGGGTCGGCCAGGTCTTTGAAATAAACGCCCACCTGGTTGGCCAGCAGCAAGCCCTTGTAGATGATCGTGCGGCAGCTCATGCTGGGCACGTAGTACTCATGGCTGTGCGTCAGCTTCAGCCGCTGGATGGCGCTGGATGCGGTCTTGCGGATCACGTACAGCTTGCGCTCCAGCGCGTCGGGCACGATCACATCGGGGCCGCGGCCGATGAAGATCTGGCGAATCACCGGCTCCTTCTCGCGCACGGTGGGCGACATCGGCATGTCGACGTCGACCGCCACGTCGCGCCAGCCCAGCACCACCTGGCCTTCGGCCCGCACCGCGCGCACGAGCTCTTGTTCGCAAGCGAGGCGCGAGGCGTGTTCCTTCGGCAGAAAGATCATGCCGACGCCGTATTCGCCCGGTGCAGGCAGCTCGACGCCTTGCGCCGCCATTTCGGCGCGGTACAGCTCATCGGGGATCTGGATCAGGATGCCTGCGCCATCGCCCATCAGCTTGTCGGCACCGACCGCGCCGCGGTGGTCGAGGTTTTCGAGAATCTTCAGGCCCTGCTCGACGATCGAATGGGCCTTGTGGCCCTTGATGTGCGCAACGAACCCCACGCCGCAGGCATCGTGCTCTTGATGGGGTTGGTACAGCCCGTGCTCGGCAGCCAGCTTGCGTTCGTCTTGCAGCGTGTGTCCTGACGTGGCCTGGTGCATCGCGGGCTCCTGAGGTGCATGGGGAGGGTTAATCCTAGCGCGCTGCAGTGATCATGCCAAGAACTTAAAACGGGGTCTGACCCTGTTTACAAGAAACCAATTGAACTCCTTCAATAAATAGGGCCTGATCAAGTATCGCGCCGTACGGCCTTGGCATTCAGGGCCGGGCGGCCTCGCGCCAAGGGTTCGTGGCGCCTGCCGGTCAGCGCGCCGATCGATTTCGCGAATTCGGGGCTGCCCAACGCCCATCCCTTCAACGCGGCGTTGCGGATGCGCTCGGTGGTGCTGGGTGACAGCGGGTGTGCCAGCACACGCCGGTAGGCGACCTCGCGCTCGAACGGCGTGTTGCCGATCGCCCAGAACAGCGCGTGCTCGGAGACCCACTCGTCGATCCGCAGCCCGAGGTGGTGGCCTGCGCTAGACGCATGCTGCCCGTCAGCAGACACCGGCTCGCTGTCACTCGGGTCATCGACAACGCAGGATTCGGCGTATTGCAGGCAGGGCAAAAACCAATCCAGGGCGTCGATGACCGTGGATCGAAACCGCCCTTCCCACGGCGTGCCGTTGCGGCCGTGCCGCTGGTTGAAGCTGCGGACGTAGCGTCGGCCGACGCTTTGCATCATCGTGGACAGCGATTGCGGCGCCGAAGGTGTGACCAGCAGCCGCACCTCGTCTGTGCACAGCCCCCAGCCGTGGATGGCGACACCAGCGTCGCGAGACGCCTGCACCAGCGCATGGCGATAAGCGACTCGGTCGGCGTCATCGTGAAAAACGGTGTGCCAAGTCAAGCCACGCTGGATGACGAAGTGCGGAAGACCCGCCACCACGGAGCGCGGCAGACGTGCCACGGCGTAGGCTCAAGCCGACGTCAAAAGACGCCCACGGTGCAATCGGTAGCGTTGGGTTTGCACACGCGAGCTCGTCCGGCCACGCTGACCAGCACCCGCCGAGTCTCACTGCCATTGCTGAAGTCCAGCGAATCGGCGCCTCCCGAAGGAAACCCACCACCGATCAGGCCCATGAAACCGGTGCCGTTGAACATCACGTACTTGCCGCCGGGATGGACAAAACTGGTCGCGCTGGTGGTATCGATCGTGATCGACGACGGCAGCGCATCGACACTGGACAACAAGATGTCACCGGTGGTGTCCATGGTCAAGGCGGAGGCGGTGACAGTGCTGTTTGAATCGACGAACACTTTCCACCCACTGGCCCAATTGGTGCCGTCGAAGGGGATGACAAAGGTTCGAAGCTGCCGCTTCATCGCTTCGGCGCGCGCAGATGCCAGCGTCGCCAGAAAGCTGTTGGCGGTGGTCGTGAGCTCGGAGTTACGCTGAAAGGTGATGAAGCTCGGCGCAGCCAGCACCAACATGGCTGCCACCAGCGCGACAGTGACCATCAGCTCGATCAGGGTGAAGCCGCGACGCAGCGCGATGCTCGTGCTGCTGACTCGCCGGACTGTCAGTCGCTTCATGCTCATCACCAACACACCTTGGGTACGGCTGCATTGAGCCCGGTGCACGTCCGGATGCCAGCGCTGCTCAAGGTCAGGTTACCGGCTGCAGTGTCTGTCCGTTGAGGCTCCGCCGTCAGCAACACGCATTCATCGAGACCCAACGTGCTGCTGCACGTACCGGCGCGCAGCGAGTAGGCGAAGCTGGTCGAATCCCCCGACGTGGTCCTGAAGGGAATCTGCACCGTAGTGGCGCCCGCCGCATTGGTGCCAGTAGCTCCCGAACCTGCAAGGCCAAACGCCAGATAGCTGCCAGTCTGCGTGTAGTAGCGCTCCTGCTGCTGCAAAAGATTCAGCAGCGCGGCACGCCCCTCGGCGCGCCGGCCCTTCAAGATCGAGTCCTGGTACGACGGATAGGCAATGGCAGCGAGGATGCCGACAATGGCCACCGTGATCATCAGTTCGATCAGGGTGAAACCTTGCCCATGGCGCGGCGTAGCGCGGCGCCAAGGTCGAGGTGGAGTGGTGCGGCAAGGCACGGTCAGACGGAAGTTCACGGCGGCGCATTCCTTACATCTTGATAGTTGTTGATTTCGCGCCAGGCGACTCGGCCCGGCTCGCTGGATGCCGTCCGTCTCTTCGACGAATCCGTCCCGAGCCCGCCCGAGCCCTGCTGAATAATCTGATACCGCGTCGCTTCCTTGCGTGTCCCGGCCGAGTTGCTGACCGACAGCGTCGAATAGCCCACCTGGGTCAAGAACGGCTCGCCCAAAATACCGACAGTGGACAGCGTGGCGACGCCGTTACCGGTGAGTGTGTCGAGCTCATACAGCCTGCCACTTCCGTTGTCGCAGCTGGTCACTGCCGGGATCACCGACCCAAAGATCAAGCGGCCTGCCAATACGCTGAAACCGCTGATTTGCCGCTCTCCGGTTCCGGTGGCAGTGGTCGTGGTACCAGACTGGAGGAAGTCGAAATACCACCCCGCGCGCGATGTGGTGTCGGTGTCGGTCGCAGGCCTGCCCCAGACAAATCTGGGAACACTGACCGCGGTGGCCGTGACGCTGCCTTGCTGCAGCCGAGCTCTGCCCGAGATGGCAGTACTTGGCGACGAGGTCGTGTCTGCGTTGGCGCTGTTGTTGTCGAACAAGGCATACAGCGACTGGGTTTTGAACGGCGCGGCGTTGTCGGAAACCGATAGATAGCGGCCGGTTCCGAATGACACGATGATGCCGCGATTGGGACCGAAGGTCAGCGTGGGCCGCATCGTGATGGGCTGGCGGTTACCGGCTCCGTCCTTGGCCTCGAACATCGGTATCGCGTTACTGCCGTTCGTGAAGGACGACAAGCTGGCCAGGTTCCACGAGCCCTGAGACTTCGCACGGAAATCGAGCTTCCAGAGCTGGCCTTGCAGGTCGCCCGCGTACAGGTGCGTCACGGCGCCGGCGATGTTGGTGCGGGTGGTGAAGTTGGCCAGGCCCGAAGGCAAGGAGCTGTCGGTCGCGATGACGGGAAATTCGACCTTGAAGTAGTTGGTGCCCAACACCCACGCGTCCGCTTTCGGCTTGTCCAGGCGCAGGAAGAAGATTGCCGGCCGACCGGTGAGGCTGTTCCTTATGTCGTCTGTAGTCACAACGTGATTGTTCACGCCGCTGGCCACCACCGCGAAATAGCGGTACTCAGGCGTGGCACTGCCGGCCGCAATGTTCATCTTCAAAATTTGCGGCGTGCCGATCACGTTGCCCATGTCGACATCGTGCTTGTCGGTGAAC
>JANPNF010000102.1:0-1886 GCA_031427315.1 Burkholderiales bacterium
CACGGACTTCGAGGCAGCCAGCGCTATGCTTCTGCGCGAACGCGTGGGTGCGCTAGTGATCGGTTCAACGCCAATCGCCTTTACATTGAGGGAAAAATGGCACGCATTTGCGGAGCAACATCGGTTGCCAACTATCGCGGAGTCAAGCGGGGTCGGGACCATGTTTTCCTATGGGGCTGATGTGGCCGCCATCTACCGTAGGGCTGCAGAAATTGTCGCCAAAATTTTTGGCGGCGCGGTTCCTGGTGAGATGCCAATGGAACAGCCGACCAGGTTCACCTTCACCATTGACCTGAAGTGGGCGAAGGCCATGGGCCTGACGATTCCACAAAGCGTGCTGCTGCGCGCCGACGAGGTGATTCAGTGAACATCCGACGCAGACCCTTGCTCGCCAGTGGTCTGGCACTGCTTGGGGCCTCGGGCTTCGTTGCCGCGCAGACACCGGGCAAGGTTTGGCGCATCGGCTTCCTTACCGGGGCACCCACACCGCCGGACGGACGCACGCCCGTGGCTCTGCGGCAAGCTCTTGCTGGTTTGGGCTATGTGGACGGGAAGAACGTGGTGTACGAGGGACGCTGGGCTGACGGCAAGCAAGCGCGCCTGCCGGAGCTGGCGGCCGATCTGGTGCGGTTGGGCGTGGACGCGATCGTCGTATCGGGCGATCAGGCGTCTGTTGCCGCCAAGCGGGCGACGGCGACGATCCCGATCATCCTCGCCGGCGCCAGCGACCCGGTGGGTGCCGGGCTGACTGCCAGCCTCGCCCGGCCGGGCGGAAACATCACCGGAACCAGCGCGCAGGGCACCGAGCTGAGTGCGAAGCGGCTGGAGTTGCTCAAAGAGGCCGTACCGAAGACCGCGCGCGTGGCCGTGCTCTGGAATTTGGACAATGCCGCGATGACGCGGCGCTACGAGCGGCTTGAGGATGCCGCCCGCATCTTGCGGCTGACGATTCAGCCGCTGGGTGTGCGCGCAACCGAAGACTTGGACGCTGCCTTTTCCACCATGACCCGGGATCGTCCCGATGCATTCGTCATGACGTCAGACCCTTTCACCACGACCAACAGCAAGCGTGTGATCGAGTTCAACCGAGACACCGCATTCCGGCCATCTATGAGCGCGAGTCCCTGGTTCAGGAGGGTGGTCTGATGTCCTACGGGCCCAATGCCGATGAAATCTTTCGTCTTGTGGCGGTCTACGTCGACAAGATCCTCAAGGGTGCAAAGCCGGGCGACTTGCCCGTGGAGCAGATGGATCGGGTCTACCTGTACATCAACCTGCGCACGGCCAAAGCCCTCGGCATCACCCTCCCGCAGTCGCTGCTGCTGCGCGCCGACGAGGTGATTCAGTGACTGGTCTGGGCGAGACCTGACCCTCGGTCTTCACCAGTCGTATCCCTGCTTACGCTGCTTTGTCGGTAGTCGCAGCAACGCTCTCGCGCCCCAGATTGAGGCCCATTGCGGTCCTCGGTGAGCCGAAATTGCCGACTACCCACCACCCACCACCGCAAACCCAAACACCCCCCGCTGCTCCTCCCAATCCAGCGGCACGTCCCCTTGCCGCCCACGCATCGCGTGCAAGTTCAGATGCCGTGGCTGTCGCCCATCCAGGATCGCCCGGATGATGTCCGGTGCCAGCCCTTGATAATGGGCGCAAACTCTCCAAAAGCAGACTTGTCCTCAGTTGAGGTTAAGGTACGTACCCAAGGGAAACCATGGTGAAGCGAAAAACAAGCAACTCGGTCGCGGCACAGCCAGTGCGCGGGGCGCCATGGCAGGAAGGGGTCAGGGCAAGTGTGATGCCACCATCTTCACCTCCACGCCTTGTAGCGATCAATCTCGTCCTGGCCGTAGCCTACTTCCTTCTGGCCAAGGCGGGTCTGCTACTGG
>JANPNF010000103.1:0-1626 GCA_031427315.1 Burkholderiales bacterium
TCAAGAGTTCTGCAATCTGGCACAGAACTATGCCAATCGCGTTATGCGTTAGCCATGGCGGGAACGATGGCGAAGGTGGTGAGGCGTTCGAACGCAGCGATGGCCATTCGGCCGGCCCGCGTGAGGTAGTAGCGGTAGGTGTTGGCGGCACGCTTGAGCAAGCCGAGCACACGCAAGCGGCGCAGTTGGCGCGACAGCCTCGAAGGCGTGAGATCGGGCAGCAGCTGCAGGAGATCTCGTCGCGCCAGGCCGTGGATGTTGAACTCCGGTCGCTGCACGGCGCGAAGCAGCGCTTCGTCGTTGAGGTCGAAGAAGTTCACGCCCTTGAAGGAACGATCGCCGTCGGGTTTGGGCTGGGTAAGCCGCTCGAGCAGGCGCTGGCCGTCGCTGTGATCGTCCAGGCTGGAGAGGAACTCGAGATAGCGTTGGTTGCAGCCCAGCAGGATCTCGCGCAGGTCGATGAGGCTGTAGATGGATTTCTTCAGCGGCGCGACCTCGCGCGTGGCTTGCGCGTTGCGGTGTTCCACCTTGCGGTGGTGCTTGAAGAACGAGACGTTGTTGGTGGTGGTCTCGATGCGCAGAATGCGGCCGAACTTGTCGTAGATCTTGATCGAGCAGGAGTCGAACCTGTGCTTGATGCAGGTGCCCTCGATGCGGGTACTCAAGCGCGAGCCGATCTCGGCGGCCAGCTGCGGGGTGATCTTCTTGCCCAGGAAGGTGGCGACCTGCTCGGCCTTGACCGACAACACCGCCTCGCGAGCGAGCTGCTGATACAGCGAGCCGAGTATCTTCTCGCTCTTGAACACCAGGTCGCTCGAGTACTCGGCCTGCATGATGCTCCAGTGGTAGGTCTGCGCGAAGACGTCCAGCACCGGGCAGCACGCCTGAGCGTATCGGTCCAGCTGACGATGCAGCAGTTCGGGCTTGAAGGCGTCGGCCAACTCCTGCGCACGCGCGAAGTCGGCGATGCGTACGAAGGCGTTGTCGGCGGCGGCAAAGTCGATGCCCTCGTGCAGCAGGCGTCTGGCCAGCCAGCTGTGGCCGTTGCAGTAGACCTGCAGCCGGAACGGGCAGTAGGTGGGCACGCGCACGTAGATCAGACCGAGCTCGCGGTCCATCCAGTAGAAATAGTAGTGCAGGCACTTGGTGGTGGCGGGTCGCAGATAGGTGCGCCCGCTGGCCTTGTCGTGCCAGGGCTGGTAGGTCGCGCAGGTCTCCATCGCCGAGATCACGTGAACCAGGCCCGGCGCATCGCCGCGCGCGGCCAGCACCTTGGCCACCACGTCTTCCTTGCGAATGTGGGCCTTGGCGATGTGTTCGATCGTGGCGCCATGCTCGGCGGCCAGCGCCTGTGCGTTGTCGCGGATGCGCTCGCGCAGCGGCAGCGCGAACTGCGGGTAGTCGAAGATGCGAACGCCGCGGGAGTACAGAAAACTCGTCATGCCCTCGGCAAAGCACGCTCCAGGCAGTGTGCCGGTGATGACGATGCGGTCGTAGCACGACAGCACGCCCGCCAGGTTCTCCTCGTACCGCGTCGTCAGCAGATCCATCATGGCCTCCGCGTTGTAGTCCTTCGCCAAAGCGCAAGGCTACTCCCCTGTTTGGTTCCGGCTCGTCCGGCTTAGG
>JANPNF010000104.1:0-1579 GCA_031427315.1 Burkholderiales bacterium
CGATCATCAGCCCCTTGCCGCGCACGGCTTTCAAAAATTCGTAGCGCTCGACCATCGCACCGAGCTCGGCGATCAGCTCACCACCGAGCGAGGCCGCGTGCTCGACGAGGCGTTCGGACTCGATCACTTCGAGTGCCGCCAGGCCGGCGGCCATCGCCATGTTGTTCTTCGAGAACGTCGAGCCGTGCACCACCGCCCGGTCGATGCGGTTGAACACCGCGTCCATCACCGGCTTGCGCATCGCCACCGCGCCCACCGGCACGAAGCCACCAGACAGCGCCTTGGCAATCAGCACCATGTCGGGCTCGACGCCCCAGTGTTCGACGGCGAAGAACTTGCCGGTGCGGCCCATGCCGGTCTGGATTTCGTCGGCCACAAACAGTGTGCCGTACCTGCGGCACAGCTTCGCGGCCTCGGGCAGGTAGTCGTCATCGGGGAGGTTCACGCCTTTGCCCTGGATCGGCTCGACGATGAAGGCCGCCACGTCGCGCCCGCGCAGCGCCGCGTCGAGCGCACCGAGGTCGTTGAAGGGCACCGCGATGCAATCGGGCATCAACGGGCCGAAACCGTCCTGGAAGATGCGCTCGCCGGTCACCGACAGCGCACCGAGCGTCAGGCCATGAAACGCGTGGTCGCAGTGAACGATCTTGCCCCGCTTGGTGGTGCTGCGGCTGAACTTGATCGCCGCTTCCACCGCCTCGGCGCCCGAGTTACAGAAAAACAGCTTGTTGATGTCGCCCGGCGTGTGGCGCAGCAGCCGTTCGGCCAGCAGGCCGCTGAGCACCGACACGTCGAGCTGGACCATGTCGGGCAGCTGCAAGTCCAGCACATCGCGCAGCGCGCCGACCACTGTGGGGTGGTTGCGGCCGAGGGCGAAAACGCCCCAGCCAGACAACAGGTCGAGGTAGCGATCGCCTGCCTCGTCGAACAGGTAAGGCCCGTGCGCGCGCACGTAGCGGCGGTCGTAACCGATGGCGCGCAACAGCCGCACCATCTGGGTGTTGAGGTGGGCCTCGTGGAGGGAGAAATTCTCTGGTTGACGCGCAGCGATCAGGTCGGCAAGAAAAGCCATGGCGGGGTACTTCAGTGGTGTAGTTGGATTCTTGCAGACCGACGCGGAGCCACGGGTCCTCAATCCAAAGCGGACTCAGGGGTGATGCGGTTCGGCGGCGTGTTCTGCGCATCGGGCCGCGAGCGTGACAGCGCTTGTGCCAGCAGCAGGTCGCCGCCAGTGCACGCCGCCACGGCGCGCAGGCTGGCCAGCGCCGCGCGAAAGCCCCGGGCCAACTGCAGCAAGGTCAGCAGATCACTCGGGTGGCGCAGCAAGCCGCGCAACAGCGGTGCCATCGGAACGTGGCCACTCTCATCGACGTGGTCGGTGACGACGGCGGGCAGCGTCAGCCCGAGCGGGTCGACCACGCTGCGCACAACCAGCAGAGGCAGGCCATGGCAGTGGGCGACGCGGGCGACGGCGGCGCTTTCCATGTCGGCCACCACCGCCTCGGCGCGCGTGGCGAGCGCGCTCTTGGCCGCGCTGGTGGCAATGACCTGGGCGGCCTCGACCAGCGCGCCATCGAAC
>JANPNF010000105.1:0-6848 GCA_031427315.1 Burkholderiales bacterium
GCTACGCCGACGACATGCATCGGCTGCTGGCGGCCGTACGCGAGGCGCTTGGCGAAGTGGTCGGGCCTGCTGAATCGCCCACCCAGCCACAATCGAGCTGCAGGGCACGGCCAATTACTTAGGCGTGCCGCGCGGCGTGCAGGGCGGGCGCGTCGATGCGAACGAACTGCGCTTCGTTATCCGAACGACCGAGGTGCTCGATAGCGGCAGCCGCGAGCTCGTGCACCGCTACCGCGGCCGTTCGGCGGGCGGCGACATCTGGTTCATGATGCAGACCGAACGCGGCAGCTCGGTGCATGCGCCGGTCGAATTCGCCGTGCAGCGTGATTCGGCCGCATTAGCTGCGAACCGCCGCTGCTCGGCCCGGCTAGCTTCAGAACAAGCCCGAGACCCGCCCGTTGTCGTCGATGTCGATGCGCTCGGCCGCCGGCAGTCTCGGCAAGCCCGGCATCGTCATCATGTCGCCGCAGACCGCGACGACGAAGCCGGCGCCGTTGGCCAGCCGCACCTCGCGCACGTTCAAGGTGTGGCCGCTCGGCGCGCCGCGCACCGACGGGTCGGCCGAGAACGACATCTGCGTCTTCGCCATGCAGACCGGGAAGTGACCGTAATCGGCATTCCATTCGTCGAGCTGCTTGCGCGCGGCCTCTGCGAAAGTGACTTGCCCTGCGCCGTAGATCTTCGTGGCGACCGCAATGATCTTGGCTTGCAGCGTGTCGCTGTCTTGGTAGACGAACTGATGGCGGCCGTGGAAGCCCTGCGCCAGCTCGACCACAGCGTGCGCCAGTTCTTCGGCACCTCGGCCGCCCTCGGCCCAATGGCGCGCGACGACGAAGCGGTTGCCCAGCGCTTCGATGCGGCCCTTCAGCAGCGCGACCTCGGCGTCGGTGTCGGCGGTGAAATGGTTCACCGACACCACACACGGCAGGCCGTAGTGCAGGGTGATGTTGCGCAGGTGGCGCTCGATGTTGACGATGCCTTTGGCGAGCGCCGCCAGGTTCTCCTGGTTCAGGTATTCCTTCTTCACACCACCGTGGAACTTCAGCGCGCGGATGGTGGCCACCAGCACCACCGCGGCCGGGTGCAGGCCGGCCATGCGGCACTTGATGTCGATGAACTTTTCGGCGCCGAGGTCGGCACCGAAGCCGGCTTCTGTGACCACGTAGTCGGCCAATTTCAGCCCGGCCTTGGTGGCGGTGACCGAGTTGCAGCCGTGCGCGATGTTGGCAAACGGGCCGCCGTGGATGATGGCCGGGTTGTTCTCCAGCGTCTGCACCAGGTTCGGCTTGATCGCGTCTTTCAGCAGTGCGGCCATGGCGCCGTGGGCCTTCAGGTCACGGGCGTAAATCGGCTGCCGTTCGCCCAGGGTGCAGCCGATGATGATGCGGCCCAAGCGCTCCTTCAAGTCGCGCCGAGACAGCGCCAAGCACAGGATGGCCATCACCTCCGACGCCACGACGATGTCGTAGCCGTCTTCGCGCAGGAAGCCGTTGGCCGTGCCGCCCATGCCCACCGTGATCTTGCGCAGCGCCCGGTCGTTCATGTCGACGACGCGCTTCCAGGTGATCAGCCGCGGGTCGATGCAAAGCTCGTTGCCGTGGTGGATGTGGTTGTCGATCAGCGCCGACAGCAGGTTGTGCGCTGCGGCGATCGCGTGGAAGTCGCCGGTGAAGTGCAAGTTGATGTCTTCCATCGGCACGATCTGCGCGTGCCCGCCGCCGGCCGCACCGCCCTTGAGGCCGAACACCGGGCCGAGCGACGGCTCGCGCAGGCAGACCATCGTTTTCTTGCCGATGCGGTTCAGCGCGTCGCCCAGGCCGACGGTGGTCGTGGTCTTGCCTTCGCCAGCGGGCGTCGGGCTGATGGCAGTCACCAGGATCAGCTTGCCGTCGTGACGGCCTTTCAGGCTGTCCAGGTATTCCAGTGAAATCTTGGCCTTGTAGTGGCCATAGGGTTCGAGCGCGTCCTCGGGGATGCCGATGCGCTGCGCCACCTGAGTGATGCGCTGCATCGTGGCGCGCTGTGCGATGTCGAGGTCGGAGGCCATGTCGTGTGTGTGATGCGTGGTCGGTGACGCTGTGGGTGTTGGGTCAGCGCGCGGCAATCGCTTCGGCCTTGGCAAGCAGGTTTTCGGCCATCAGCAGGTTCACCGTGTCGATCAGCCGACCGTCGAGTGACACCGCGCCCAGGCCCTGCTGCCGCGCCGCGTCCATCGCCGCAATGATGCGGCGTGCCTGCTGCACTTCGGCCTCGGACGGGGTGTAAACGGTGTTTGCCGGTTCGATCTGCGACGGGTGGATCACCCACTTGCCCTCGTAACCCAACACCGCGGCGCGTTTCGCGGCCGACAGGAAACCTTCGGCGTCACTGAAGTCGCCGTACGGCCCATCGATCGGGCGCAGACCATAAGCGCGGCAGGCGATCAGCATGCGCGTCTGCGCGGCGTGCCAGGGGTCGGTCCAGTGGGAGTGGCGCTGGCCGTGCTCGTCGGCGTGGCTGAGCACCGCGCTGTCGGGGTGCACGCCGCCGATGCCGGTGGTGCGTGCGCGTGTCGACGCGGCGTAGTCGGCCACACCGAAGCTCATCGCCTCCAGCCGCTTCGACGATTGCGCAATGGCTTCCACATTCGCCATGCCCAGCGCCGTCTCGATCAGCGCCTCGAAGCCAATGCGCTTGCTGCGCTGCTTGGCGGCCTCGATCTGCGACACCAGCACGTCGACCGCGTAGATGTCGGCCGCGACGCCGACCTTCGGGATCAGGATCATGTCGAGCCGCGGGCAGGCCTCGACGATGTCGATCACATCGCGGTACATATGGTGCGTGTCCAGGCCGTTGATGCGCACCATCACCGTCTTGCGGCCCCAGTCGATGTCGTTGAGCGCGGCGACGATGTTGCGCCGCGCCTGGTCTTTGTCTTCGGGCGACACCGCGTCCTCGCAGTCGAGAAACACGCTGTCCGCGGCCGAACGCGCTGCCTTCTCGAACAGATGCGGTTTCGAGCCGGGCACCGCCAGCTCGGTGCGGCAGAGGCGGGATGGGGCGGGCTGGACGCGGGTAAAGCTCATGGCAGTCCTGGTGGCAAGGGGGTGGCGACGAAACGCCGACGCTGGATTTTGATCGAGCCCGCCGCGGGATTCGCGCGATCATCCGGCGGGTCCACACCCATGCACCACCGTAGCTCCTTGATCATGACCGAACACCTGGTCTTCCTCGACCGCTCCACCCTGCAAGCGACGCTGCGCCGTCCGACCTTCGATCACACCTGGGCGGAACACGCCACCACGTCGATCGATCAGACGGTGGAGCGTCTGCGTGAGGCCACCATCGCGCTGACCAACAAGTCGCCGTTGCGTGCCGAGGCGCTCGCCCAGTTGCCGAAGCTGAAGCTGATCGCGGTGGCGGCCACTGGCTACGACATCGTCGATGTGGACGCCTGCCGCGAGCGCGGCATTGCGGTCTGCAACGTCCGCAACTACGCGATGCACACCGTGCCGGAGCATGTGTTCGCGCTGATCCTGGCGCTGCGCCGCAGCTTGTTCGCCTACCGGGCCGACGTGGAGCGTGGGCGCTGGCAGCAGTGCGAGCAGTTCTGCTTCTTCGATCACCCGATCGGCGACCTGCACGGCAGCACGATCGGCATCATCGGCGGCGGCGCGCTGGGGCAGGGCACGGCCGCACTGGCGCGCGCCTTCGGCATGCGGGTGCTGTTTGCGGAGATCACGCCCAGCGCGCCGGCACGCGCTGAGCGCACGCCGCTGGCGCAGGTGCTGGCCGAGGCCGACGTGATCTCGCTGCACTGCCCGCTAACAGCAGCCACACAGCATTTGATCGGGTGCACGCAGCTGCACCAGATGAAGCGCGACGCGATCCTGATCAACACCTCGCGCGGCGGACTGGTCGATGAAGCGGCGCTGGCCACGGCGCTCACTGAAGGCTGGATCGGCGGGGCCGGGTTCGACGTGCTGACCACCGAGCCGCCGACGCAGGGCAACCCGCTGCTGGACTTGCGGCTGCTGAATTTCATCCTGACACCGCACGTGGCTTGGGCTTCCGCCGGGGCCATGCAGAGCCTGGCCGATCAGCTCATCGACAATGTGGAGCTGTTTGTCAAAGGCACCCCCCGGCATCTGCTGGCCTGATCGGTCAGCGCGAGAACCCCATGAAGAAACTTCTGTTCCAGTTGGATACCGACGCACTGCCGGCAGTGTTCGACACCGTAGTCGCTTACGACGGCGGCGCCGACCATGTGATGGCTTATGGCGGCATCACGTCCGACAACGTTGGTGCGCTGGTCGATGGCGCCATCTTCACCCGCGCACCGAAAGACAAGAAGCACACCGCGCTGTTCGTTGGCGGCAGCAACTTGGCGGCCGGTGAGGCGCTGCTAAAGGCGGTGCGCAAAAAATTCTTCTCCAACTTCCGCGTGTCGGTGATGCTCGACAGCAATGGCTCGAACACCACCGCGGCCGCCGCTGTCGCTTGCGTCATCAAGAGCGCCGGCGGCAGCGTGGCGGGCCAGCGGGCGGTGATCCTGGCCGGCACCGGCCCGGTCGGGCAGCGCGCGGCGGTGATGCTGGCCAAGGAGGGCGCCGTGGTCGCCATCACCTCGCGCACGCTGGACAACGCTCAAAAGGTGGCTGATCACTTGAAAGCTGCCTTCGGCATCGAGGTGACGGCCATCGCGGCACCCGATCTCGATGCCCGCGCCAAAGCCTGCGAAGGCGCGCAGATCGTGTTCGCCACCGGCGCTGCCAGCTCGGTGCTGCTGCGCGAGGACGACTGGAAGCGCAATCCGACCATCGAGCTGATGGCCGATGCGAACGCGACGCCGCCCTTGGGGTTGGAGGGCATCGACATGATGGACCGGGGCGTCGATCGTGACGGCAAGATCTGCTGGGGCGCGATCGGCTTCGGCGCGGTCAAGCTGGCGGTGCACCGCGCCTGCATCGCCCAATTGTTCGAGGCACCCGATCTGGTGCTGGATGCTGAGGCGATCTATGCCAAAGCCAAGTCGATGGTTTGAGCTGGAGCACCCCATGGTCGTTGAACAACCCGTCACCACTTTCCTCGATCGACTCGCCAGCAGTGCGGCCACGCCCGGCGGCGGGAGTGCGGCCGCCATCATGGGCGCGATGGGCGCAGCGCTGGTCAGCATGATGTGCAACCTGACCATCGGCAAGAAAAACTATGCCGAGGTCGAAGGCGAGATGCGCGCGGTGCTGGAGGACGCCGAATCGCTGCGCCGCCGGTTGGTCACCATGGTCGCCGAAGACATCGCCGCGTTCGACGGCCTGATAGCCGCCTACGGCTTGCCGAAGGACGGCGACGAGCAGAAAGCGCGGCGCAGCGCGGCGATCCAGACTAGCCTGAAAGCTGCGACCGAAGCGCCGCTGGCCTGTGCCCGCGCCAGCGCCGACGTGATCTCGCTGGCGCTGCGCGCTGCGAAGGTGGGCAACACCAATGTGATCAGCGACGCCGGTGTCGGCGCCCTGGCCGCACAGGCCGCGCTGCGCAGTGCCGCACTGAATGTGTACATCAATGTGCCGAGCCTGAAGGACGCGGCATACGCCAGCGCGTGCCGCGACGAGATCGATGCCTTGCTGGCGTGCGCTGTGCCGCTGGCCGAGCAGACTTACGAGCTGGTGAAGTCCAAGCTCTGAATCGACGGTTCAGTCCAGCGCAGTTCAGCTCAGCGCCGTTCAGCCCAGATCAGCGCCACCCATCGCGTGGCTGAAGCCGCCGTCGACATAGGTGATTTCCGAAGTTACCCCGGCGGCCAGATCGGAGAGCAGGAAAGCCGCGACATTGCCGACGTCGTCGATCGTCACATTGCGGCGCAGCGGGGCGTTCTTTTCGACCACCTCGAGGATCTTGCCGAAGCCCTTGATGCCCGAGGCCGCCAGCGTCTTGATCGGCCCGGCCGAAATGCCGTTGACGCGCACGCCGCGCGGCCCGACGCTCTCAGCCAGATAGCGCACGCTGGCTTCGAGCGAGGCCTTGGCCAGGCCCATCGTGTTGTAGTTCGGCACCGCGCGCGAGGCACCCAGGTAGGTCAACGTCAGCAGCGCGGCTCCGGGCCGCAGCCGGGGCAGCGCGGCCTTGGCCATCGCCGGGAAGCTGTAGGCGGAAATGTCGTGCGCAATGCGAAATGCTTCGCGCGACAGGCCGTCGAGGAAGTCGCCGGCAATCGACTCGCGCGTGGCAAAACCGATCGAATGGACGAAGCCGTCGAATTCTGGCCAGACCTCGCCCAGCTGGCTGAAAAGGCGCTCGATCTGCGCGTCGTCGGCCACGTCGCAGTCGTAGAGCAGTGTTGAGCCAAAGTCTGCTGCGAGCGTGGCGGTGCGCTCCCTGAAGCGGTCACCGACGTAGCTGAACGCCAGCTCGGCGCCCTCGCGGTGACAGGCCCGCGCGATGCCGTAAGCGATCGAGCGGCTCGACAGCACGCCGGTGATCAACAAACGTTTGCCGGTTAAAAATCCCATGATGTGTTCCAGGCGGTCAAAGGCGGCGGATTCTGGCATGCAGGTGCGGGGGCCCTGCGGGCCGCAGCGACTCTGGTGAATTCGACGGTACTGGGTGTTGCCGGCGCCCAACCCGCAAGCTATAATGCTGGTTTCCTGAGACGTTAGACCAAAAACATGGGCGGACTCTTCCAGCCCTTTTTTTTTGGGCGATCGGAATGCACGAATTCAATTGAGCGAGCGGGGAATCGATAGCTAATGAGCTGGCAAAACGCCGTTGAGACAACCGTGACCGGGCTGGGTTACGACCTGGTGGACACCGAGCGCAGTCCAAAGGGACTGCTGCGCGTGTACATCGACAAACTTCCGGCTATTGATGCGGCG
>JANPNF010000106.1:0-20889 GCA_031427315.1 Burkholderiales bacterium
GCGGACTTCAATGCTCATGTCGTTGGCTCTGTGGTGATGAGCGGCGGCGAGCCGCAATCAGGAGGCTTCGATGCCGCGCTGGTGCGCCTTGACGCGCTGCTCGACGATGTACTTCAGCACCAGCGTGACGAGTGCCAGGCCCGCCAGCAGCGAGGCCACGGCGAAGGCCGCAGCGAACTGGTATTCGTTGTAGGCGATCTCGATGTGCAGCGGCATCGTGTTGGTTTGCCCGCGGATGTGACCCGACACCACACTCACCGCGCCGAACTCGCCCATTGCGCGCGCATTGCACAGGATCACGCCGTACAACAGCGCCCACTTGATGTTGGGCAGCGTCACCCGCCAGAAGATCTGCCAGCCATTGGCCCCCAGCACGCGGGCGGCCTCCTCCTGCTCGGTGCCTTGCGCCTGCATCAGCGGGATCAGCTCGCGTGCGATGAACGGGAAGGTCACGAAGGTGGTCGCCAACACGATGCCCGGCACGGCAAAAATTACTCTCAAGTCGTGGTCGCGCAACCACTCGCCGAACCAGCCCTGCAGACCGAAGATCAGCACAAATATCAGGCCGGAGATCACCGGGCTGACCGAGAACGGCAGATCGATCAGCGTCAGCAGCACGTTCTTGCCGCGGAACTCGAATTTCGCAATGCACCAAGCCGCCGCGACACCGAACATCAGGTTCATCGGCACGCTGATGCCGGCCGCAATCAGCGTCAGCTTGATGGCCGACAGCGCATCGGGGTCGGTAATGGCCGCGATGTACACGTCCGCGCCCTTCTTGAACGCCTCGACGAACACGATCGCCAGCGGCACGAACAGGAAAAAGGTCAGGAAGCTCAGCGAAATGCAGATCAGCGTCCACTTGACCCAGGTGGGTTCGGTCGTTGCCGAGCGGATATGCCGCGGTGCAACCCGGTTGCCGCCTGCGGCGCTGGGCACGGCAGGGTCCACGCCGATCAGGGGGCCGCTCATCGCCCTTGCCTCGCGCGGGTCCAGGCCTGCAGCGCGTTGACTGCCAGCAGCAACGCGAAGGCCGCCACCAGCATCACCACCGCGATGGCGGTCGCGCCCTGGTAGTCGTACTGCTCCAGCTTGGTGATGATCAACAGCGGCGTGATCTCGCTGACCATTGGCATGTTGCCGGCGATGAAGATGACCGAGCCGTACTCACCGAGGGCCCGGGCGAAGGCCAGTGCAAACCCGGTGATTGATGCCGGCATCAGGATCGGGAAGATCACTTTCGTAAAGGTCTGCCAGCGGTTCGCGCCCAGTGTGGCGGCCGCCTCCTCGATTTCTTTTTGCATGTCTTCGAGCACCGGTTGCACGGTGCGCACGACAAAAGGCAAACCGATGAACGTCAGCGCCACGAACACACCCAGCGGCGTGTAGCTGACCTGGAACGGCAGCCACTGCCCGATCCAGCCGTTTTGCGCATACAGCGCGGTCAGTGCGATGCCAGCGACCGCGGTCGGCAGGGCAAACGGCAGATCGACCAACGCATCGACCAGCCGCTTGAGAGGGAACTCGTAGCGCACCAGCACCCAGGCCACGATCAGCCCAAAGAAGGCATTGATCAGCGCGCCCACGAGAGAAGCGCCGAAGGTCAGTCGGTACGAGGCCAGCACACGCGGCGAGGTCACTGCGTCCCAGAACGCGGGCCAGGTCATCGTGGCGGTTTTCAGGAAGGCGGCGCTGAGCGGGATCAGCACGATGAAGCTCAGGTACAGCAGCGTGAAGCCAAGCGCCAGGTCGAAGCCGGGCAGCACGGTGTGCTTCTTCAGCAGGGTGCGCGACAAGAACACGGCCGGGCTTACTTCTTCGTGTAAATCTGGTCGAACACGCCGCCGTCAGCGAAATGGGTTTTCTGCGCCGTGGCCCAGCCGCCGAACACCGCGTTGATGTTGAACAGCTTGATGGGCGGAAACTGCTTGGCGTACTTGGCCTGCGCCGCCGGATCGGTCGGCCGGAAGAAGTGCTTGCCCGCAATGTCCTGGCCTTCCGGCGAGTACAGGTACTCAAGGTAGGCCTGTGCGACCACCGCATTGCCCTTCTTTGTGGCCACCTTGTCGACCACCGCCACCGGTGGCTCGGCCAGGATGCTGCTCGGCGGGTAGATCACGTCGAACTTGTCGGCACCGAATTCCTTGAGCACCAGACCGGCTTCGTCTTCCCACGACAGCAACACGTCACCCAGGCCGCGTTCGGCAAAGCTCACAGTTGAGCCGCGGGCGCCGGAGTCCAGCACGGGCACGTTAGCGAACACCTGTCGGATGTAGTCGCGGGCCTTCGCATCGCTGCCACCCGGTGCAGTCAACACTGAGCCGTAGGCCGCGAGGTAGGCCCAGCGCGCGCCACCCGAGGTCTTCGGGTTGGCGGTGATCACGCCGACGCCTGGCTTGGCGATGTCGTCCCAGGTCTTGACGCCCTTGGGGTTGCCCTTGCGCACGATGAACACGATGGTCGAGGTGTACGGCGTGCTGTTGTTCTTCAGGCGTTTCTGCCAATCGCTGGGCAGCAGTTTGGCGCGCTCCGCAATCACGTCGATGTCATAGGCGAGTGCCAGCGTGACGACGTCGGCATCCAGCCCGTCGATCACCGAGCGGGCCTGTTTGCCCGAGCCGCCGTGCGACTGCCTGACGCTGACGGTGTCGCCAGTCTTGGACTGCCAGTATTTACCAAACGCGGCGTTGTACTCGACATAGAACTCACGGGTCGGGTCGTACGACACATTGAGCAGCGTGATGTCTTTGGCGAGCGTGGCAAAAGCCGCAGCGCCAAGGGCCACGGCCAACGCGGTCAAACGGATGAAACGGGAAACAGACATGGCGGCAGGCCCTGGGTGGTCAACGTGCTGAAAGAACTGCCGTGATGGCAGCAGACATTCGATCCTAGGCGCCGGCCTTCAGGCTGAAAACGAAGCGTTCCGCGCTTGCATATTTGAATTTCGACGGATGGAGTTCAGCGAAGCCTCGCTGAATTACGCGATACGGTCAGGTCACCGTTTCGAGCACAGGAAGATCCAGGACGACCCTGGCATGCAGCCAGTCGGCGACGGTTGAGGCGTTCAGCGGTCGGGCATACAGGAAGCCCTGCAAGAAAGTGCAGCCCATCGTGGTCAACATCTCCACTTGCGCATCGGTTTCTACTCCTTCGGCCACGACGCGCAAACGCAGGCTTTTCGACATCGCGACGATGGCTTTCACCAGTTCGCGGTCGTCAGGGTCGGTTTCCAGGTCGCGCACGAATGATCGGTCGATCTTGACGATGTCGACCGGAAACCGCTTCAAGTGACTGAGGCTGGAATAGCCGGTACCGAAGTCGTCTATGGCGATGCGGATGCCGAGCGCCTTGATGCGCTGCAAGATGCCCAGCGTCGCCTCGGGGTCGGTCATCAGCGTGGATTCGGTGATCTCAAACACGAGCTGCGTCCCGTCGATACCTATTGATTGCAGGGTGTCGGCCACCTGGTCGACGAAGTCGGCATGCGACAGTTGCACGGGTGACACATTCACCGCGATCGTGATGTGGCCCAGTGCCGTGCCACGCCAGGCCAGCAGCTGCTCGCAGGCCTGTCGCAGCATGGCGGCACCCAGCGGCACGATCAGGCCGCTCTCTTCGGCGATGCTGATGAAGCTCAACGGGCCTTGCAACCCGTGCTCAGGGCGGTCCCACCGAGCGAGCGCCTCCAGGGCCACCGGCTGGCCGCTGGCCGCGTCGATGACCGGCTGGTAGTGCGCAATGAACTGGCCTTCTGCAAGACCGCGCCGCATGTCGGCTTCCAGCTGCAAACGCGCCGAAGCGGCCTGGTCGACCTCGCGTGAAAAGAACTGGTAGCGGTTGCGGCCTTCGCGTTTGGAGCGGTACATCGCCGCGTCTGCATGCTTCATCAGCGTCTCGGGGTCTTCGCCGTCGCCGGGAAATACGGCGATGCCCAGGCTGATGCCGACATTGACCTCGGTGCCTTCGAGCACGCACGGAACCGCCACCTCGCGCAGGATTTTTTTCGCCACCTCGGCCACGTCGTCGGGGCCGCCGACGTCGGACAACAGCATCACGAATTCGTCGCCACCAAGACGGCACACCGTGTCGCTGCCGCGAAGTGTGCCGGTGAGCCGCTGCGATACGGTCTTGAGCAATTCATCGCCGACGGCATGACCCAGCGAGTCGTTGACGTGCTTGAAGTGATCGAGATCCATGAAGATGACCGCGAAGCGATTGCGGTGGCGCAAGGCGAACTGGCAGGCTTGATGAACGCGGTCCTTGAACAGAACCCGGTTGGGCAGGTCGGTCAGGCTGTCGTGGTGGGCGAGGTAGGCCAGCCGTTGCGACAGCGCACGCGCTTGCGACACGTCCTGGAGCACCATCACAGCGCCCTGCAAAAGTCCGTTCTTGCCGAGGATCGGTGCAACGGAATTGCGCACGCCATATTCCTTGCCCTGCCGATCGCGCAGCATCGCGTTCTGCGGGACGCCAGCGACCCGTTTGCCATGTTGGTATTTCTCGATCGGGCTCGACAACGGCGCACCGGTCTGGTGATCGAACAGGTGCACCACCTCGCTGAAAGCGAGCCCCTGGGCCTCGGCCAGCGGGCAGCCGATCAGTTGCTCGGCCACCGGATTCATGTAGGTGATGTGCCCGTGGTCGTTGGTCGTGACCACCCCGTCACCGATCGATTGCAGCGTCACCTCGATGCGCTCCTTCGCCGCGACGAGTTCGGCGGCCAGGCGCTTCTGTTCGGTGGTTTCCTTGATCACCGACAACGTGCGCAACGGCAGGCCGCGGGCGTCGCGTTGCCAGATGGCCGACAGCTGCACATCCAGGATCTCGCCGCTTTTGGTGACCATCTGGTAATCGACGTCTCGCACGTAACCCAGCGCGATGAACCTCGGGACCACCGTCTCTTCAGCGTACCGGCGTGACTCAGGGGTCAGGAAATCGGTGGACAGGCGGCCCAGCACCTCCGCGCGTTGGTAACCCAGGCGGGCCAGCCACGCATCGTTGACGCTCAACAGCCTCCTCTGCAGGGTGGCCGAATGCATCATCACGGGCGCCTTCTCGTACAGATACCGGAAGTCGTCCTCGCGCTGTGCCAGCTCAAGCACGCCGTGCTGGATGCGTTCAAGATTCGCCGCAAGCAACAACGGCGGCAGCAACACCAGCAGCAGCGGCAGATAGAACAGGCTTTGGTTGATCGACTGAACATTCATCAGCGGATGCACTGTCCCCTGAGCCATCGGCACTGCCACCGACAGTGAGCACAGCAGCACCCCCAGCGATGCAGCGGTGAAGCGCCCGATGGAGGCCAGCAGAACCAGCGCAATGGAGATGTAGACGTAAGGGTGCGGTAGCGCAGTCGGCGCGGTCAGCGAGATGCCCACCATCAGCGCCAGTGTGAGCAGAACCGAGGGGCGCCACATGTCGCGCCACAGCGGCCCCCACCCTCGGGCGGTGAGCAGCAGGCCGAGCGGCAGCAGGGCTGCGCTGCCGATCGCGCTGCCGTCGAACCAAGAAACCCACAGCTTGTCGATCGGCCCCAGGTCGCTGGCCGACAGCAGGCTGGCACCGAGCGTCGCACCGACAAACGCCGGCACGACACCGCCGAGCAGCAAGGCCAGCGACAATCGGCCCGGGCGACTGATGCAGTCGGCGGCAACGCAATAGCGGCGCAGCAGCACCGCGCCGACGACGATCTCGGTGGAGTTGGCGACGATGAACTTCGCCGTCAGCAACGCGCTGTCGCCGAACACCCAGCTGGCGGCCAGGTTGCCGACGGCCATGGCCGCTAGCAGGGTCGGCCACTGCTTATTGGGTTTTGCCAGCAGCACCACCACGGCCGCTGCATTGGCGTACCACAGCATGGCGATGCCACCGCTGTGCCGCGACAGATACATCGCGACGACGGCGAAGCTGAAGTACAGCACGGCGGCCACGATGGCGGTGGCGGCCAGCGACGTCGGCAGCCACGCGGGCGCTGGGGCCGTCGGCATGGGGTCGGCCGATCCCATGTCTGCGAGCTTGTCTTGCGGGAATCGAAGTGAGGTCATGCAACGCGTTCTTTTTGTACTGCTTCATGGGGCCGAGCGACCGGACAACGAAGGCCAGCGCAGGCAGTGCCGGGGTCTTCGAGCAGGTGCTCACCCCAATCAAGCCCGCGTGCCGATTCTGCGATCCCGCCGTGTCGATGAGTTTGTTGAAATGCGGCGTGAAACAGGCGCCTTTCCGAGCTGGACGGGCGAGCGCGTCAGCGGTGCTCCGCCATCCCTTCGGGGAAGTGATGCGGCCGGTTCACAGGTACAGCGCGACCACCTCGGCCACCGCCCCTGCCCACACCACGGGAATCGCGAGCAGGGCCGCTGCGCCGATGGCCGCGGCGGCTGCCGCCGGGGCGCCTTCTTCGGCGGCCGGTTGCTCGCTGATCACCGATATACCGCGGTGCCAGGCCCGCGCGATCGAGCTGGAGGATGCGCTGTCCGCTGCGGTGACGGTGACGGTGACGGTGACGGTGACGGGGAATGCTGCGGCCGCGCTCGAACGCCCACCATGCGGCTCGCTGAAGGCGTAGTCGCGCTTCAGCGATGTGCAGCTGTCATCGACGACCCAGCGCTCGATGCCCTGCGCCAGCGGCAGCTGCGCATTGGCGAGAAAGGTCACCACATGGCAGTCAGCGAGGCGCAAGGCCACGGGCAGCGCCAGCCCGCGCAACAGCCCAGCGCCTGCCGCGATCTCCGCGCGCAGAAAACGCCCTGGCGCCGCGGCCAGGTCTTCGAGAAACACACTCTCGCCACGCTGCCAGACGAGGTCCGGCAGCACGATCCCCCGCGGCAAGTAGGTGTCGTGAGAGAACCAGCACGCCGGCAATCGCCTGCTCGCTGAAGTACGGCAGCGCGACAGCGCAGCGGTAGCCGGCTTGCCGCGCCGCGTCAGCACGGCGGAAGTTGCTGCCGTTGAAATCGGCCAGCAGGATCGGCTTGCTCTCGTCCCAGGCACGCCCCGGAAGGCCTTCGCCACGACCGAAACACATTGATCGGCTGAGCGCGCGGAAGCGCCTGGCGCTGCCGAATGCGGCGCTGTGAAGTTCAAGCAACGAGCCGTCGCTGCTCGGCGGGCAGAGCTCAGCCGCTTTGATGGAGGTGGATGGCATGCAGCTCCCGAGAGTAGTCACGGCATGCCGCAAATTGCGGGCCCGACAGCACCCGCGGGCCGCAGGGCCGCGGCGTCATCGGATGCCCAGCCAGCGCGAACAGTTCGCCCCATCGCTGCTGCCATCGGCGTTGACCACCGCCACTCCAAGCGGCGTGACCAGGTGAAAAAAGATCGTCCCGCTGATCACGCCCAGGCCCATGGCCGCACCGAGCACCTGCACCTGCACCTGGCGAATCTGGCGCAGTGCCGAAGGCACCGGCCAGCCGGCCTCCTGGCAGACCCGCACGATCGCCTCGTTGGTGTCGAAATACACCTGCCAGTAGGGGTCGGTGTGGGTGTACGGCCGCACGGCGATTTGCGGGCCTTCGAGTTTCATGTCGAGCAGGTTGACCTCGGGCGGCATGGTCTTCGACACATTCGGGATCAGCGCCACCTCCGCCTTCAAGCGAGCAATGGCATCCAGCGCATCAACTCCGTTGGCGAGCTGCGCCACCCGCTCGACGCGGCGCAGCGGAAGCACTGAGAAATTCTGGATCGTGTCGCCGAACACCTTGCCGTTGCCCACGAGGATCATCACGTTGTCGGGGGTGACCACAGTGGTGCCGAACAGGCCGATTTCGTTGACCGTGCCGGTCACACCGCCGATGCTGACGAAATCGCCGCACTTGAACGGCCGCAGGATCAGCATGAACGCACCGGCCGCGAAGTTGCCCAGCAAGCCGCTCCAGGCCGCGCCGATGGCCACACCCGCACCGGCCAGCAGCGCAGCGAACGAGGTGGTCTCGATGCCGAAGCAGCCCAGGATGCCGAGCACCAGCGCGATGTTCAGCACAATAGCGATGATCGAGCCCAGGTACTTGGTGAGTGTCGGGTCGACATCGTTGCGGTTCATTGCCGCTTGCATCAGCCCGATCACACGGCCGATCGGCCAGCGCCCGATGATCCAGAACGCCAGCGCGCGTAGCCGACACCCGTGTCGCGTTGCCAACCATCAGGTGCCAGCGGCTTTCAATACGCAGGCGGCGAGGCGTACGATGGTTCTTGCACCGATGCCCCAAGGAGTCCCCCCGTGAACACACGCCGTCTCGCCCTGTGATCCCATGGAATACAAGGACTACTACGCCGCGCTCGGCGTCGAAAAGACCGCCACCGTAGACGACATCAAGCGCGCCTACCGAAAGCTGGCGCGCAAGTACCACCCGGATCTAAACAAGGCGGCCGACGCCGAGGCTCGCTTCAAGGACGTGGCCGAGGCGTACGAGGCGCTGCACGACTCTGAAAAGCGTGCCGCTTATGACGCGCTGGGGGCGGAACATCGCGAAGGTCGCTCATTCACCCCACCTCCGGGCTGGGACAGTGGGTTCGAGTTCAGTGGCCGCGGCCGCGGCGACACCAACGACGCACGCGCTCACAGCGACTTCTTCGAGACGCTGTTCGGCCGCCAGGCCGCAGGCGAGCGCGGCCCCCGCCGCAGCGGCAGCCAGTCCGGCGGCGACCACCACGCCAAGGTCGAGATAGCCCTGCAGGACGCCTATCGGGGCGGACGCCACACGGTAACGCTGCGCACGCCGCAGGTCGATGCCGACGGTCAGCTGACGTTGGCGACGCGGCAGTTGGAGGTCAACATCGCCCAGGGCGTGCGAAACGGGCAGCACCTGCGCCTGGCCGGGCAAGGCGGCCCCGGTTTCGGCGAGGGGCCGGCGGGCGATCTGTACCTGGAAATCCAGATCGCGCCGCACCCGCACTTTCGCGTTGACGACCGCGATGTCTACATCGACCTGCCAGTGGCGCCCTGGGAAGCCGCGCTCGGCGCCAGCGTCGCGCTGCTGACGCCGGATGGCAGTGTGCAGCTGTCGGTGCCGCCGGGTTCGGCCAGCGGGCGGCGGCTGCGACTGAAGGGCAAGGGCATTCCGAGTCAGCCGCCGGGCGATCTGTATGCGGTACTCACAATTTCACTGCCACCGAGCCAGACCGAAGCCGCTCGGCAGGCCTGGTCGCAACTGGCCACGACGTTTGCTGATTTCAACCCGCGACAGACGCTGGAGGGCTGGCCATGAGCGAGCACACCCTGACGGTCACGCACGGCGTGATCGTCGAAGACAACATCCAGTTCACATTGATCGAGCTGAGTCAGGCCTGCCAGGCCGACAGCGCGCAATTGGTCGAGCTGGTGGAAGAAGGCGCTTTGATGCCGTCGGGCAGCGACGCATCGACCTGGCGCTTCAATGGCGGTGCGCTGCGACGCGCCAGCGCCGCGCTGCGCTTGGCGCGCGACCTGCGTCTGAATGCCGCCGGCGTGGCCCTGGTGCTCGATCTGCTCGATGAAGTCGACACGCTCCGTTCGCGGCTGAACCAGCTGGGGCACGGCACGCTGCGGCGGTGAGAGACCATGTCGAACAACGCCCCTGACACCCCATCGGCCGCAGAGTGGGAGCAGCTTCATGTGCGCGTCATCGCGCTGGAAAATCTGTTGATCTCGCTGCTGTCGCAATGCTCGGCGCAGCAGCTTGAGAAGGCCCGCGAGATGGCGGCTTACATCTCGCCGCGACCCGGCAGCAGCGACCACCCGCTGACGATTCGGGCCGCGGCGGAAATCCGGCATTTGGTCGATCGGGGCCGCCACGTTCAGGCCGAGGGGGCCTCGGGGTCGCCACCACCCTGATGTGTGGCGCGCCTCAGTACAGGCGAACCGCGGTGTCGATGAGCCACGTTCGGCGGATCTCGATCACGTCGTACTCGCGCGCCAGTGCGGGCGAGAACTCCGGGTAAGGCAGCAGGCTCTCGACGATGCGCCGTATCGCGTCGTCAATCTCCGCCACACCGCTGGACAGCGAGAACGTCACGGATTCCACCGATCCGTCGCTGCGGATGGCCACCGTCACCAGCGGGTTGCTGTGGGGCCGCTTCGCCACGTCGCGGACGCGATCAACGCTCAGGTTCAGCTCGATCTTGCGGGCCCAGGCTTCGGCGTAGAAAACGAGGTCGGCGTTTGGATCGGTGCGCCCAAACAGCCGGCCTCGGCGCGCGCCACTCGACGAAAGCTCCCGCCGGGGAGCCAGGTTCGCCGCCACCGAAGCGGCCTCACGCCGGGCGGCTTCTTCATCGAGCTGGCGCCCCATCGCGCGGCGTGAGGCTTCGCGCCGCGCCTCGTCTTGCGCCGCTTCGGCCCGTGCCGCTTCCTGCCGCGCGGTCTCGCGTCGCTCAGCATCGCTCCTCGCACGCTCCTCACGCTCTGCGGACAGTCGCGCTGCCTCGGCCAGCTGAGCCGCCTGACGGGCTGCCTCCTGCTTTGCTTGCTCCTGATCGGCGAGCTGTTGGCGCTCGGTCTCTAGCCGCTGCGCCAGGGCCCGCTCGGCCTCGCGACGCGCCGCCTCTGCGCGCGCCGTCTCAAGCGGGGCAGCCTGCCGCAGCGCGGCCTGCTGCTCTGCCTGCTGTTGGGCCCGCTGCTCCGCGTCCTGCACGGCGCGGGACGCCGCGGCAGGGTCGACCGCTTGCGCCTGTGCCGCATCGGCAGCACCGTCAGACACTGGCGACGCCGCCTCCGCACTCGACGCGCCGGGCGCGGGAGCGATTGCCATCGCAAGCACGGGCACGGGCACGGGCACGGGCACGGGCACAGGTGTTGGCACTGGCACTGGAAGTGACACTGGCACTGACACTGACGTTGGTGTTGCCAATGGCACTGGCGCCGATGCTGCAATTGGCGCCACGACCCACTCGCTGGGATGTTCCACGGCCAGCACCGTCGGCTCTGGGGTCGGCACGGGTGCGGGCTCGGCGGTCACTTCAGCAGACACCTGGGAAGGCGACACCGCGGTGTCAGGCGAGGCATCGGCGACTGCATCAGCCTGTGGCGGCGCCAGTGGGTCGATGTCGGCCTGCGTCCACGGCGCGATGGCTTCTTTCGCTGGGTCCAAGATCGAAACGGAAGCGACAAACCTATCCTGCGCCGACTTGCCGGCAGTTCGCGGCTTGATCGGAGACGGTGGCGCAGGCACCTCGATCGGCGCAATCTCCGGTGCGGTGGCGTTGCCGGGTGTAGGCAGAAGCACGACGCGCAGCTCGGGCACCTCGATCCTTCGTTCTTGCCAGGGGAACCCGAAGCCAGGAAGTCCCCAGCCCTGCCCACCGAAAGTCAGGCTCAACAGCAGGCCATGGATCAGCAAAGAGAGCAGCAGCGCGAGCGTCAGCGGTTTGCGTTCTGTGCTCATGCGCCGCCTCGGCCGACGGGGCTGTCGGCCCGACAAATCCATCGGTCACGGCCGTGACGGGGCACCTCTAACAAACGCGTGAGCCGCATCCTGTGTGTGCTGGCGCTAGTAACCCATCGTGCGTGGCAGTTCGAGCTGCAGCGACCCGCTGCGCTGCCAGCTCGCTGCCTCTTCGGTCAGCAGGTAGTGGGTGCGAGGATGGTTCTCCAGCCAGCCGGGCTGCCAGCTGAGCTCGGCCACCGAGCCGCTGCGCCGCAGGGCGATCGCATGCTTGTCAACCGTGCCGCGCGCGTGGCATTTGATGATGGCCAGCCGCAGGCACAAGGCCTGCCAGGCGAAATCGGCTTGCGTCAGGCTGGCTTCGACCTTGCGCAGGCCGCCGCGCTGGGCCAGCACCAGTTCGGCCAGCCGCCGTTGCTGCGACTGCGAAAACCCGGGCGCGTCCACATGGCCCAGCATGTAGGCGCTGTGGCGGTGGTGGTCGTGGTGCGACACCATCATGCCGAGCTCGTGCAGCGCGCAGGCCCATTGCAGTTCGCGGTGCGAGTCGCGGCTGGCGTCAGGCTGGACATGGTGGTATAGCTGATCGGCCACCTGCGCCACGCGCAGGGCCTGCGGCTCATCGACCAGAAATCGGCGCTGCAGTTCGCGCACCGAGCTGTCGCGCATGTCTTCACCGTCGTTCGGCTGCTGGCCGGCGTTGAGCCGTTCGTCGAGGTCGAAGATCACGCCCTGCCGCAGCGCACCGCGCGCAGGCAGCAACGCGTCGATGCCGAAATGCGTGGCCAGCGTGTACAGGATCGACAAGCCGCCAGCGATGATCGCGCGACGGTCTTCTTTCAGCCCGGCCAGCGCGAGGCGATCAACGCGGCCGGCCGCTATGCACTGCTCCATCAGCCAGCGCAGGGCGCCCGGCGTGATGCGGCCATCGGTGACGCGGTTGGCCTGCAGCAGCTGCGACACCGCACCCACCGTGCCCGACGAGCCGAGCGCCTCGACCCAATGCGCGGGCGCAAACGGTTGCAGCGCCTCTTCGAGTTCAGCCCCGGCGGCGACCTGCGCGGCGCGGAAGGCGGCCTCGGTGTAGCGGCCATTGCCGAAAAACTTCATCGACAGGCTGACGCTGCCAACCTGGAATGATTCGGCACACACGGGCTTGCGGCCGTGGCCCAGGATCATCTCGGTCGAGCGCCCGCCGATGTCGATCACCAGCCGCGGCTGCGTGGATGGCTGCAGCCGAGCCACCCCGGCGTAGATCAGCCGCGCCTCTTCGCGGCCAGAGATCACTTCGATCGGAAACCCGAGCATGGTTTCGGCCCGCGCCAGAAAGGCGTTGCGGTTGCGCGCTTCGCGCAGGGTTTGGGTGGCGACCGCACGCACCTGCCACGCAGCCACACCCTTCAGTCGGTTCGCGAAGCGCGCCAGACAGGCCAGCCCGCGCAACATAGCCTCTTCGGTCAGCAGGCCGTTTTCATCGAGCCCGGCACCCAGGCGAACCGTTTCCTTCAGGTAGTCGATGCGGCGGTAGCGCACGCCGTCGAGTTGGCCCAGTTCGAGGCGAAAGCTGTTCGATCCCATGTCGATGGCGGCGAGCAGTCCGCGCCAGCGGGTGCCGGCTGTATCGAGTGAGGCAGGCCGTGCAGCCAGGGTCGAATCCATCGACTCATTGTCGGGGATAACTGTGACCAGACACCCCTCGCCGGGAGTCTGCAGTCCCTGTCTGAGGCGCTCAGCCGCGGGCAACCGGACGCGAGGGGTCGGACGACCATTCGCTCCACGAACCAGCGTACAGCGCCGCGCCGTCGAGGCCGGCCACGGCCATCGCGAGCAGGTTGTGACAGGCGGTGACGCCCGAGCCGCACTGGTGCACCACCTCGGTGGCCGACCGTGCACCGATCAGCGGCAGCAGTTCGGCACGTAAGGCGTCGGCTGGCTTGAAGCAGCCGTCGGCGGCGAGGTTGTCCTTGAAGAAACGGTTGCGCGCACCGGGGATGTGCCCGGCCTGCGCATCGAGCGGCTCGACTTCACCGCGAAATCGTTCGGGCGCCCGCGCATCAATCAGCGCGACGCGGCCGAGCTGGCTATGCAGCGTGTTCGCATCGACGGTGCGCACCAGAGTGGAAGGTTCGGCGGTGATCGGGTAGGCCGTCAGCGCCTTCGCGCAAACCGTACCGCTGACGACGGCACCGCCTGTTGCCTGCCATGCGGCGAGCCCGCCATCGAGCACGGCCACCGGCGCGTGGCCTAGCCAGCGCAGCATCCACCACACCCTTGCCGCAAACATCGCGCCCTGGCGGTCGTAGACGACGACCTGCGTCGTCGGTGTGATGCCGCAGCGCCCGACGGTGGCGGCGAAGGCAGCACGATCGGGCAGCGGATGGCGGCCGCGGTTGCCAGGGCCCAGTCCCGTTTTCACGCCGCACAGGTCGCGGTCGAGGTGCACATACAACGCGCCGGGCAGGTGCGCGCCCGCGTAAGCGAGCTCGCCTGCGGCGGTGTCGGTCAGATCGAAGCTGGCATCGAGCACGACCGGGGGCGCGCCACTTGCAATCAGCGTCTGCAACGCGTGCGGGCTGATCAGCGTGCTGAAGGTGGCATCAGACGTCATCGCCTCACCGCTCATGACGCGACGTTGACACTCATCGAATTCAGCGCGCGCTGCGTCCCGGTGGCAGGGGTGTCGCTGCCCGAGGTCAGCGCGGCACCCATGGCACCGCGGTACCAGCTGTGGAACTGCTCCATGCCGTCTTCCATCGGGCTCTGGTACGGGCCCGACTCGTGGTCGCCGCGCTGCCACAGCGCGGCGCGGCCCTGGTCCATGCGCATCGCGATCTCGTCGTCCTCGACACAGGTTTCGAGGTACGCCGCCTGCTGCGTGTCCATGTACTCGCGCTCGAAGGCCGCGATCTCTTCCGGGTAGTAAAACTCGACGACGTTGGTGGTGTGGCGCGGGCCGCGCGGGTACAGCGTCGAGACCACCAGCACGTTCGGGTACCACTCGACCATCACGCCGGGGTAGTAGGTGAGCCAAATCGCGCCGTGCTTCGGCGGTCGGCCGTCGTGGTTCTGCTGCTGGTAGCGCAGCACCTCGTCATGCCAGCGGCTATAAACGCTGGAGCCGGGCTTGCCGAGTGCTTCGCCCGATGCGGTAGCGACACCCACCGTCTGCACCGAGTAATCGCGGCCCATTTCCCAGCGCAGGTCGTCGGTGGTCACGAAGTTGCCCAGGCCGGGGTGGAAGGGGCCGACGTGGTAGTCCTCAAGATAGACCTCGATGAAGGTCTTCCAGTTGTAGTCGCACTCGTGCACATGCACGCGGTCGAGTACGTGGCCGGTGAAGTCGAGGTCGGCCCGCGGGCCGAGCGCGGCCAGGTCGGCGGCGATGTCGCGGCCGTTGTCCTCGAACACCAGGCCGTTCCAGCTGCGCGTTTTGTAGTTGTTCAGGTGCAGGCACGGCGACTCGGCAAAATGCGGCGCGCCGATCAACTGGCCTTTCAGATCGTAGGTCCAGCGGTGCAGCGGGCAGACGATGTGGCTGTGGGTGTTGCCCCGGCCGTGCAGGATCAACGCTTGCCGGTGGCGGCAAACGTTCGAGATCAGCTCGACGCTGCACGGCGTGCGCACCAGCACGCGGCCATCGCCTTCCTGCGGCAGCGTGTAGTAGTCACCGGGCTGCGGCACCGACAGTTCGTGCCCGAGGTAGCGCGGGCCGTGTCGGAACAAGGTGTCGGCCTCGCGCTGAAACAGTGCATCGTCGAAATAAGCCGAAGCGGCCAAGGGCAGCGCATTGTGCGCATCGCGGGGTGGCGCGTGGTGCCCCGCGTCGGGCGCCGGAGCGCCGCGCGCGGCAAACAGTTCGGACATGGCCGGGAGGTTCTCCTGGTAGGCGGTGGGCGCCGCGCAGTGGGCAATGCGGCGTCATCGGTGGTGGCGGCGCAGCACCGGCGAATCCACCCACAAACGCGACTCGATCGACATTTTAAGGCGGCGTCGCAGCGAAAGGCCGCTGACTACAATGAAGCTGCACTTCATTCGCTCATGGTCAAGCCCTCACCCGCCCCGGCGAACCCCGCGCCCGCTGCAACCGCTTCGGCGTCGTTGCCCACGATTTCGCCCGAAACGCTGCCTGACACCTACGAGGCGGCGCTTTCCGAACTCGAACGTCTGGTCGGCGCGATGGAGGCCGGACAACTGCCGTTGGATCGCTTGCTTGACACCTACCGGCGCGGTGCCGCGCTGCTGAATTTTTGCCGTGGCCGACTCGAAGCCGTCGAGCAGCAGGTCAAGGTGCTCGAAGACGGCCAGCTCAAGCCCTGGAACCCCTCATGAGTGTTGCCAATTTCGACGCCTGGGCACGCGCCCAATCGGCGGCGGTTGAAGACTGCCTGAACCGGTGGGTGCCCGCCGATGCCCCGGCCAGCCTCGGCACCGCGATGCGCTACGGAGTGCTCGATGGCGGCAAGCGCCTGCGCCCGCTGCTGGCGCTGGCCGCAGCGCATGCGGTCGGTGGCCAGCGCATGGCAGCGCTGCGGGCCGCCTGCGCGGTCGAGCTGATCCACGCCTATTCGCTGGTGCACGACGACATGCCCTGCATGGACAACGATGTGCTGCGCCGCGGCAAGCCGACGGTGCATGTGCAGTTCGGCGAAGCGCCTGCGATGCTGGCCGGGGACGCGATGCAGGCGTTGGCCTTCGAAGTACTGACGCCCGAGGCACCGACGACTTCTGACGATGTGCTGCCCCCCGCACTGCAAGCCCGGCTGTGCGGCCTGCTGGCGCGCGCGGCAGGCCATGCCGGCATGGCGGGTGGCCAGGCGATCGACCTCGCCAGCGTCGGCCGCCCGCTCGATGAACACAGCCTGCGCGACATGCACCACCGCAAGACCGGCGCCTTGCTGCGGGCCAGCGTGATGATGGGCGCGGCCTGCGGTGATATCGACACCGCGGCCTGGTCGGCGCTCGAGGTCTACGGCGATTCGATCGGGCTGGCTTTTCAGGTCATCGACGACGTGCTCGACGTGACCCAGGCATCGGGCCAGCTCGGCAAGACAGCCGGCAAGGATGTCGATGCGAACAAGCCGACCTACGTCAGCCTGATGGGGCTGGAGGCAGCGCGGCGACATGCGTTTGAACTTCGCGATCAGGCGCACTCGGCACTGACGCGCTCGGCGCTGCGCGACACGGTGTGGCTGGGCCTGTTGGCCAACAAGGTGGTGGAACGAGACCGTTGACGATGAAAAAAGCTCTGCTCCAATCGATCGAATCACCCGCCGATGTGCGGCGACTTTCGCGCAGCGAACTGCACACGCTGGCTGGCGAGTTGCGCGATTACCTGCTGCACAGCGTCTCGCAGACCGGCGGCCATTTGTCGTCGAACCTCGGCACGGTGGAGCTGACGGTCGCACTGCACCATGTGTTCAACACGCCCGCCGACCGCATCGTCTGGGACGTCGGCCACCAGACCTACCCGCACAAGATCCTGACGGGGCGCCGTGACCGCATGGGCACGCTGCGCCAGCTCGGCGGCATCAGCGGCTTTCCGCGCCGAGACGAAAGCGAGTACGACACGTTCGGCACCGCGCATTCGTCGACATCGATCTCGGCAGCGCTCGGCATGGCGGTCGGCGCGGCACTGAAGGGCGAGCACCGCAAGTCGATCGCGGTGATCGGCGACGGCGCGATGAGCGCCGGCATGGCCTTCGAGGCGCTGAACAACGCCGGCGTTGCCGGGGCCGATGTGCTGGTGATCCTGAACGACAACGACATGTCGATCTCGCCGCCGGTCGGCGCGCTGAACCGTTATTTGGCGCGGCTGATGAGCGGGCGCTTCTATGCCAATGCGCGCGACACCGCGAAGTCGGTGCTGAAGAACGCGCCGCCGCTGCTGGAGCTGGCGCGCCGCTTCGAGTCGCACGCCAAGGGCATGGTCGTGCCCGGCACCATCTTCGAAGAATTCGGCTTCAACTACGTCGGCCCGATCGACGGCCACGACCTCGATGCGCTGGTTCCGACGCTGGAGAACCTGCGCCACCTGAAGGGACCGCAGTTCCTGCACGTGGTGACCAAGAAGGGCCAGGGCTACACGCTGGCCGAGAACGACCCGATCAACTACCACGGGCCGGGCAAGTTCGACCCGGCCGTCGGCATCAAGGCCGCCGCGCCCGGCAAACCGACCTTCACCCAGGTCTTCGGCAGCTGGCTGTGCGACATGGCGGCGCAGGACGAACGACTGGTGGGCATCACCCCGGCGATGCGTGAAGGCTCAGGCATGGTCGAATTCGAGCGCCGTTTCCCGAACCGTTACCACGATGTCGGCATCGCCGAGCAGCATGCGGTGACCTTCGCTGCAGGCCTCGCCTGCGAAGGCCTGAAGCCGGTGGTCGCGATTTACTCCACCTTCTTGCAACGCGCCTACGACCAACTGATCCACGACGTGGCGATCCAGAACCTGCCGGTGGTGTTTGCCCTCGACCGCGCGGGCCTGGTCGGTGCCGATGGCGCCACGCACGCAGGCAACTACGACATCGCTTTCCTGCGCTGCATCCCGAACATGAGCGTGATGACGCCGGCCGACGAGAACGAGTGTCGACAGCTGCTGTACACCGCTTTCTTGCAAGACCACCCGACCGCCGTGCGCTACCCGCGTGGCAAGGGCGTGGGCGTCGAGATACAGCCCGCGATGACAGCGATCCCGCTCGGCAGAGGTGAGGTGCGCCGCGAGGCGGGCCAGAACACCGGTGCCCACGGCAAGCGCATCGCCATCCTGGCCTTCGGTACCCTGCTCTATGCCGCACTCGACGCTGCCGAGCGCCTCGATGCGACGGTGGCGAACATGCGCTTCGCCAAGCCGCTTGATGTGGCGCTGGTCGCTGAACTAGCCCGCACGCACGACGCGCTGGTCACGGTCGAAGACGGCTGCACGATGGGCGGTGCGGGCTCTGCCGTGCTCGAAGCGCTGCAACAGGCGGGCATTGCGATGCCGACTCTGGTGTTGGGCCTGCCCGATGAGTTCATCGAACACGGCGACCCGGTGGTGCTGATGTCGCGTTGCGGGCTCGATGCCGCCGGCATCGAGCAATCAATCCTGAAGCGCTTCGGTGGCCGCCCGGCACTGGTGCGGCCTGCTGTGCATCAGTAATCGACTGACCCACCCTTGTGCAGTCTTGCTCTTGCGAAGCTGCCGAGGGCGTGGGGTGACCGGCTCCGCTCATGTCCCCCAGGCCGGGTCACGGCCTAAACGCTTCGGGCAAAGCCGATCCGGCCTTCCTCCTTTACTTCGCTGCGCCGGTCACCCCACGCCCTCGGCAGCAGGCACCGTTGTCGCATGCGGACGCATTCGAACCTCAGACCGCTTCGGCAATTGTTGGAGCGCTGCGGTGGACCGCTGTGTGGAGTGAAGTACGGTAAGAGGGCCGGCGGGACTACAGCCGAAGCGCATGGCTGGTGAACCGGCCCGGAGGACATGAACGCAACACAGCGGCCCGCCGCAGCGCTCACGCACTTCCAACAAACCCGAAACGCGTGCCCCAAACGCGACCACTTCGGTTCAGTCTTGGCGAACGCAGTCAACGCCGTAGCGCTTGCCACCGCCTTCGAGGTCTTCCTCGACCAGGCCGTGCACATCGGTGTCGAAGCCGGGGAAGGCGGCGTTGAAGTCGCGCGTGAAGCGCAGGTAATCAACGATCTTCTTGTTGAACACCTCGCCTGGAATCAGCAGCGGGATGCCCGGCGGGTACGGCGTCAACAATGTCGTGGTGATGCGCCCTTCCAGCGCATCGATCTCGACCCGCTCGGTCTTGCGGTGCGCGATGTAGGCGTAGGCATCACTCGGCTTCATCGCCGGCTGCAGGTCGGACAAGTACATCTCAGTCGTCAGCCGCGCGATGTCGCCCTTGGCATACATCGCGTGGATGCTTTGACACAGGTCACGCAGGCCCATGCGCTCGTAGCGCGGGTGCTTGGCGACGAACTCCGGCAGCATCTTCCACATCGGCAGGTTGCGGTCGTAGTCGTCCTTGAACTGCTGCAGCGCGGTCACCATCGTGTTCCAGCGGCCCTTGGTGATGCCGATCGTGAACATGATGAAAAACGAGTACAGGCCAGTCTTCTCGACCACGATGCCGTGCTCGGCCCGGTACTTGGTGACGATGCTGGCCGGGATGCCTGTTTTGGCGAACTTGCCCGACATGTCGAGCCCCGGCGTGATGATGGTGCTCTTGATCGGGTCGAGCAGGTTAAAGCCATCGGCGAGGTCGCCAAAGCCGTGCCACTTGTCGCCGGCCTTCAGCACCCAGTCGGCGCTCTTGCCGATGCCCTCGGCGCACAGCTTTTCCGGGCCCCACACCTTGAACCACCAGTCCTTGCCGAACTCCTTGTCGACCTTGCGCATCGCGCGGCGGAAGTCGAGCGCTTCGCTGATGCTCTCTTCGACCAGCGCGGGCCCGCCAGGCGCTTCCATCATCGCGGCGGCCACGTCGCAGCTGGCGATGATCGCGTACTGCGGGCTGGTGCTGGTGTGCATCAAATACGCTTCGTTGAACAGATGGCGGTCGAGTTTCCTATCGACCGCGTCCTGCACCAGTACCTGGCTGGCCTGGCTGATGCCGGCCAGCAATTTGTGCGTCGATTGCGTCGCGAAGACAATCTGGTCTTTCGGCCGCGCGCGCTTTTTGCCCATCGCGTGGAAGCTGCCGTAGAAGCGGTGAAAGGCGGCGTGCGGCAGCCAGGCCTCGTCGAAGTGCAGCGTGTCGATGTAGCCGTCGAGCGCGTGCTTGATGGTTTCGGTGTTGTAGAGCACGCCGTCGTAGGTGCTCTGCGTCAGCGTCAGGATGCGCGGCTTGACGGTCTGGGCGTTGACGCCCTTGAGCAGCGGGTTGGCGGCGATCTTTTTGCGGATCGCATCGGGCGAAAATTCCGACTCGGGGATCGGGCCGATGATCCCGTAGTGGTTGCGCGTTGGCCGCAAAAACACCGGCACCGCGCCGGTCATGATGATGGCGTGCAGGATCGATTTGTGGCAGTTGCGGTCGACCACCACCACATCGCCCGGCGCCACCGTGTGGTGCCAGACCATCTTGTTGCTGGTGCTGGTGCCGTTGGTGACGAAGAAGCAGTGGTCGGCGTTGAAGATGCGTGCCGCATTGCGCTCGGATGCGCCAATCGCGCCGTCGTGGTCGAGCAATTGGCCGAGCTCTTCAACCGCATTGCACACATCGGCACGCAGCATGTTCTCGCCGAAGAACTGGTGGAACATCTGGCCGACCGGGCTCTTCAAAAACGCCACGCCGCCACTGTGGCCCGGGCAGTGCCACGAATATGAGCCGTCTTGCGCATAGGCCATCAGCGCCTTGAAAAACGGCGGCGGCAGGCCGCCCAGGTAGCTCTTGGCCTCGCGGATGATGTGGCGCGCCACGAACTCAGGCGTGTCCTCGAACATGTGAATGAAGCCGTGCAGCTCGCGCAGGATGTCGTTCGGGATGTGCTGCGAGGTGCGCGTCTCGCCGTAGATGTAGATCGGGATGTCGGCGTTCTTGAA
>JANPNF010000107.1:0-2848 GCA_031427315.1 Burkholderiales bacterium
CGCAAGGTGCACCCGCGCGCTTTCGACCGCCGCCAGCGAGGTGATCGAGCGGCTCAGCTCGCCTTCGAGGCCGCGCTGGAAGGTCAGCCGCTCCTGGAACTGTGTTTGCCCGAAGCGCGCGCCGTCCATCATCTCGAAGCCATTGACCGAGGCTTTCGGCAAGCCCGCAGAGGCCAGCTTGAGCCGGGCATCGTGAACCATCGAAGCCGGTACCAGCACCGCATTGCCGCCATCGGAATGGCGGTACTGGATGTTCATCTGCGACAGCTGCGCAATGATCGCGCCGCCGTCCTTGTCGGACAGGTTGGCGTAAAGCACCTTGTAGTCGCCCTGGCTGCTCCACATCAGCAAGGCCAGCACGACAGTGGTCAGCGCGACCGCACCGAGTGCGAGGTTGAATTTGCTTTTCGCAGGCAGACCAGCGAGGCGGGCGCCGAAGCCGGGCGCAGCGTTCAGGGCACCGGGTGAGGTCAAAATGACAGCGTTGTCCATCGGTCTCGTTCAAGGCAGGGGCCAGGGCGAAAGCACCGGCCGATGCGGCCATTATTCAAAGGCCGACCTGCTTTCCAAGGATCGAGAAGCGAAGCAAACCCCCGCCAGTTCGCCCCATCGTGGCGTGCCCGGCTGGCTACGATGACCTCCATCAAAACCTGCCGTCGGTGCGCTGCACCGGGGCGCAGGCAATGGCCGATTTCAGGGGGATGCGATGAATGTCACGCTCAAGCCGTTCGACTTTGCCCAGGCGGTGGCGCGCGCTGGCCTGAACACGCAAGGACAGCCGCTGGGCAAGGCCGAGGCGGCCGCGGGGGGTGGCTTTCACGCGGCCTTGACGCAGGCACTCGGCGCGGTCAGCAACACGCAGGCGGAAGCGGGGCGATTGCAGCGCGAGGTGCAACTCGACAACCCGAACGTCAGCATCGAAGAAACGATGGTCGCGATGCAGAAGGCCCAGATCGGCTTCCAGGCGACGATCCAGGTGCGCAACAAGCTGGTGCAGGCTTACAGCGACATCATGAACATGCAGGTGTGAGGCAGCGCCGCACGCCAGGCGTCGGCTCACACCTTTTGATCCAGCGTTTCACCGAGCAGTGGCGTGCGGCCATAGGGTGACGGCTGGTTCGACGCGGCCTCGAGCTGCCGGGTTTCCCAGCTCAGCCACGGAAAGCGGTGCGCCATCGGTGTGGGTTGCGCTGGCGGCTCGTGCTGCTGCGAAGACTGCTGCGGTGTCTCGCTGGCCGGACCGTCGGACCGGACAACGCCGACCGGTGCATCGACCGAGTTGACAGCGGATGCTTTGCTGACGCTCATGATTCGCTCCTGGCATCGAGGCGAAGTGCCTGTGTGCAGGGTATCGGCAGCGACAGGCGGCACTTGACGGCACGTCAGCGCCAAAATGTAACGACGGGTCGACTTGGTCTCAATCGAGAGCGATCAGACGCCGGCGTTTTTGCGTCTGGTCGATGTAGCGCTGCAAGGCGCGCAGGCTGTCGCTGCCGGCGTTGACCATCTCACAGCCCAGCCGAACGCCGCCCGCGTCGTGCTGCAGCGAGGTGACGTGCTGCAGCCTCAGCGGCGTGCTGATGCGCGTGTCGGCATCGAGTTGGAGTTCAACGCCGTTGAGCAGCACACCGGGCTCGATCATCGGCACATCGTCGGGCAAAAACAGCGCACAGCCGCCGATGCTGACATCGAGCACCCGCAAGGTGAGCGGCATGTCGCGCAACATCGGGTGCAGCAGCCGCGCCGACGGGGTATGCCGCAGCAGCGGGCGTACGCGGTAGCCGTTGCGGCGCTGAAAGCGGAACATGTCGCGCGGATAACCACAGCTGATCGCGCTGGTGCGGCCGTTGTGCACCAGCAGCAGCCCCTGCAGATCGAACTGCAGCTTGACGCTGTCGAGATAGCCGACGGCCACCGCTTCGTTGCATTCGATGAGCGCCTGCAGTTGCGGTGACTGGGCGTCGGCGCTGAAGCTGATGACGCCGCGCTCCGCATCAACCGTCCACAACGTCACCGCGACCGCCGTGCCGTTCGGTGCATTCAGGTTCAGCACCACATTGGCGTCGAGCAGTTGCTTGAGCATTGCCGCCAGTTCGACCGGCGCAGTGATGTGGAATTCGTCGAGCCCGCCATGGGCGGCGGCCACCGCGTCGAGCGGCATCGGCAGTGTGTCCATCGGCAGCGTGAACTCAGTGCAGCGTGGCGCGCGCGCCACCCAGCAGGTGGTCGAGGCCTTCGAGCCAGGGCTCGGCCAGCACCCGCACTTCGGCGTCGTTGACCAGGATGCGCTGCATGATGCGTGACTTCAGCTGCCGTTCTTCGCTGGCCATCTGCTGGTTGGCGGCAGCGTGCTTGAGCTGCGAAATCAGCAGCGCACAGGCGCCTTCGAGCTTGACCACGGCGTCCCAGTCGCCATTGCGTGCAGCGTCGAGCATGTCCTGGCTGGCACGTTCGATGGCTTCGTAGTAGTTGAGCAATTGAGATTGCATGGCATCTAATCCCGAGCAGACGGCGTGAAGGGCGGGGCTCACCGGCGCAGGCCGTTGACCTGCGGACCGATGGCCGCCCAGGCGCTACGAACCGGCTCGATCAACTGCAGGCATTCATCCAGCGCCGCCTCGTCGTTGTGCAAGTTCGCGTGCATCAGACGCAGTTCGACGTAGGTGTAGAGCGCGCCCAGATCGGCCGCCAGCGCGCCGCCGGCCGACATGTCCAGACCCGCGTGCAGTCCTTCATCGACGATGCGCATGGCCCGGCCGATGGCGCGGCCCTTGGCTTCGATCTGCCGACTGCGCAAAGCGCCTCGCGCCTGGGCGATGGCTTCGTGAAACCCGTCGAACAACAACTC